>CAYPDO010000003.1:0-35888 GCA_964409495.1 uncultured Bordetella sp. | reverse complement strand
CTACGCCAACAAGACCATCACCACCGGCGAGGGCGGCATGCTGGTGACGCGCGACGCGGCCCTGGCCGCCCGCGCCAAGGTGATGCGCCTGCACGGCATCAGCCGCGACGCCTTCGACCGCTTCACCGCCAAGACGCCCAGCTGGTACTACGAGATCGTGGCGCCGGGCTTCAAGTACAACCTGACGGACATTGCCGCGGCGCTGGGCATCCAGCAGCTGAAGAAGGCGCGCCGGTTCCAGCAGCAGCGCCAGGCGCTGGCTGAACACTACACAGCGGCCCTGGCAGACCTGCCGCTTCGCTTGCCTGCGCAGCCCCCGGCGGGCGATGTGCATGCCTGGCACCTGTATGTGGTGCGGCTGGCCGGCAACGGCATCGTCAGCCGCGACGAGTTGGTGAATCACCTGCACCACCAGGGCATTGGCTGCAGCGTGCACTATGTCCCGCTGCATCTTCAGCCCTATTGGCGTGACCGCTACGGCCTGGCCGCGACGCAGTTTCCACGCAGCCAGCAGGCTTTCGAGAGCCTGATCAGCCTGCCGCTGTACACGCGCATGAGCCTGTCCGATGTCGATCGGGTGGTGGCCTCGCTGCGCCTGTGCCTGGCCAGCCCCCGCGCATGATCAAGCGCCTGTTCGACCTGCTGGCGGCAGGTGCGGGCCTCTTGATCCTGTGGCCGGTGCTGCTGGTGATTGCCGTCTTGATCAAGCTCGACTCTCCCGGCCCGGTCTTCTTCCGTCAGGTGCGCGTTGGTCGCCATGGGGAACCGTTTCGCTTGTTCAAGTTCCGCACGATGACGGTGGCAGGCGAGGGCCAGGGGCCCGAGATCACCATCGGCGAAGATGCGCGGATCACCCGAATCGGGTCGGTTTTGCGACGCTACAAGCTGGACGAACTGCCCCAACTGATTGATGTGGTCAGAGGCACGATGAGCCTCGTGGGGCCGCGACCGGAAGTGCCTCGCTATGTGGACCAGTATCCGCCGGATCAGAGGGTGCATGTACTGAGCGTGCGCCCCGGCATCACCGATTTCGCGTCACTGAAATACCGCAATGAGAGCGATCTGCTCGCACAAGCTGCTGATGCTGAGCGCGAGTATGTCGAGGTCATCATGCCGGAGAAACTTCGCGTGGCCGGCAACTACATTGCGCACGCCAGCCTGCGGTCGGACTTGCGCCTGCTGGGCCTGACGGTGCGCACCGTCTTCTCGCCCTTTGACCCCGTGCGCCATGTGGACAGACTGATGAACAAGACCGGACTCTGGGCATGGATCGATCAGACCCTGTCCTATCCCTACCGCCACCGGACCTGGCTGGCAGTGGGTTTCGATGCCTTGGTGGTGCTGGCCGCTTGGCACATGACCTACCTGTTCCGCCTCGGCTTCGAGCGCTGGCAGCCGGGCCGTCCCTGGTACGACGACTATGTCTCGTTCGGTGTGGTGGCAATCTACCTGCTGGCCATCCAGGCGTTTGGTGTGCGTGCCTGTCTCTGGCGGTACTTCGGATTCGACGACTTCCGGCGATTGGCGATGGCCTGCGGCCTGTCCGGCCTGCTCAGTGCAACGGTGGTGCTGATGATGGGGTTGGTCGGCGTCTCGCGTGCCGTATTGATCCTGCATCCACTGTTCACCCTGCTGGCGTTGGCGCTGGCACGCATGACCTTCCGCGTGCTCTGGGAACATGCCCATGGAAGGGCCTCCGGTGACGGCAGCGAGCAGCGCTGCGTCGTCATCCTCGGGGCCAACCTGACGGCACGCCGGCTGATTGCCGGGCTGCATTTGCGGCATGGCTGGCATGTGCTGATGATGTTGGATGACGACGTGTCACTGCACGGCACGCGCATTGCCGGTGTCACGGTTGCAGGTCCCATTGAACGGCTGCTCGATCCGTCCATCACCCTCGGTGCCACACACATCATGCTGGCGCTGGAGACCGCCGATGCGGCTCAGCAGGCACGTGCACTGGAACTGGCGCAGCAGACCGGCTTGGTGGTGCTCACCGTGCCGGCCAGTGACGATCTGGCGCCGGTCTGAACGGTGCGGTCGGGCAGCCCGGGCGTCCTCAGTCTGTGCGCATGAAGCCCAGATTACGGCTTGCGAAATTGCCCAGGTTCGGAAACACCCGGCTCTGGTCACTGTCGCTCAAGCCGAACCAGCGGCCCAGCGTGCTGCCGAACTGTTCGACCGATGCATCGGGCAGCAGAGCGCCGGACCAGACGTCGTTGGCGTGGCCCAGTCCCACATCGGGATAGCGGCCATGAACCTGTCCGCCGCGGACCTGGGCACCGCCCAGCACCATGTGATGACCACCCCAGCCGTGATCGGTGCCATCGCCGTTGGTGGAGAACGCGCGGCCGAAGTCTGAGGCGGTGAACAGCGTCACGGCATCGCGTTGCCCCTTGGCCTGGATCGCCGCGTCGAAGTAGCCCATCGCATGCGACAGGCGCCCCATCAGTTCGGCATGGCGTTGATTCTGGTCGTCATGGGTGTCGAAGCCACCCAGCGCCACATAGAAGAGCTGGCGCCGCAC
Source organism: uncultured Bordetella sp. (assembly GCA_964409495.1). Taxonomy (GTDB): domain Bacteria; phylum Pseudomonadota; class Gammaproteobacteria; order Burkholderiales; family Burkholderiaceae_C; genus Pseudaquabacterium. The sequence continues at coordinate 33,361 of CAYPDO010000003.1, read as the reverse complement.
ACCAAGCGAGGCCTGGGCCCCGATGATCCGGGCGACGGCCTGCAACTGCTCGGCCAGCGGGTTGCGTTGCCGCCGTCCGGTGACCGGACTGACGTAGTCCTGCGGCGAAAGCGCGACGCTGGCGTCGAACGCTGACTGGAAGCGCACCTGCGCATCGATGGATCGGCGCACTGTGCGGGCGTACTCGCGGGCCATCAGATGCTCGCCTTCCAATGCCAGCAACTGGCGCGCCTGTTCACTGGCTGCTGCCGATCCGAACAGAGGGCTGCCGAGTGCACGCACCGACACACCGCCACGTGTGCTGACCTGATACTGGAAAGTGGATTCACCTGAAAGAAACACGGCTTGCCCGGCCACTGAAATGCTGGTGAAGACGGTGCTCTCATTCAGGCCCGCAATCCGGTCCGCGAGGCCACCGCCCCATCCCGTGCGCGCGCCGTCGGGCGCCAGCGCCAGCCAGGTCGACACCTGGTCGTTGTGCGAGAACAGTCGGGCCGGAACGCGTTTCGCCTTGGCCAGATATTGCTCGAGTGTCAGAGGCTCGATCAGCGGACCCACGTTGGGCACCATAGCCAGACGGCCGGCGTCGAAGAGCCTCGCGACATCGCCCAATGCCGGATGCACAGCCAGGCCACGCGATGCATTCGGATCACCAGGAGCGAACGTGGGCGTCAGCGGGATCACACCGCCCAGGGCCGCCGGCGTGCCGGGGGCAGCTCCGGGATCGGCGGCCAAACCGGGCGCCAGAAGGGCGATCGGTGCCGGCTGCGTACCACGGTAGGTGGTGTAGGCCAGCCGCGAGGTGACGTCGGTCGGTACCAGGGTGTTGAAAGCGTCGTTGCCACCGCCCAGGAACAAGCAGACCAGGGCCTTGTAGTCTGCCGCCTCGCTGGACGCGCCGCCACTCGCAAGCAGGCCCAACGACAGCGGCAGAGCGGTCGGCGCGACATAAGCGCCGAGAGCCGCGACCCGCTGGAGAAAGCGACGTCGGGAGGCGTTCATCGCAAGTGGTCCTCTTCGGTCATCGCTGCACCAGGAAGTCGGGCGATGCCATGACCAACCAAACTGCAATGCTCACGCGCTGCTGCAAGGCTGCATCGATGGCGGTGGCATTGGTGGTTTGCCCATTGGCGTCAAGCGCCGGCGTTGGAATCGGCACCGCCTCGATGGCCGCCTGCACCCTTGTGCGCGTACCCGGCGACAGTCGGCCGCCTGCCAGCAACATATCGAGGTGGTCGATCAAAGGTACCGGCGTCCTGGCCAGCGTGCGCTCGGCCATGTAGTTCTGCCGCACATCACGTGCGACGCCGGGTTCCAGCCAGTCCTGCATGTAGTTGAGATAGCCGGCGACGGAGACCTCGCTGACGATCTGCAACTCTGGCGCCACCACAGCTGCGGCGGCCAGTTCCGGGTGGTTGGGTGCGTAATCGGGCCGGAAGAAGTTGAAGACGGTCGGCGCCCGCATTGGCGTCTGGCCCAACGATGTCGCGGGATCATCGGTGTTGTCGATGCCGAACCAGCGCCCACTGTCCGACACGGAGTTGAATGCGCGTAGGAACTGGGCCAGGCGCAGTACCGGCTCGCGAAGTTTGCCGGCGCGCAGGTCAGTGACCGGCATGTCACGCGCCTCAGGATCGAGCAGGATGGCGCGCAGCACCGCTTGCAGATCGCCGCGCACGCCGCTGCCGTTGTTGGCAAACACCGCGGAGACACGGCCGATGTAGGCCGGTGATGGATTGCTCGTGACCAGGCGCTGGATCAGCTGCCGTCCGATGAACGGTCCCACATTGGGATGCTGGAAAATGGCGTCAAGCGCGATCTCGAGGTCGGCCCCGGCATCGTTTGACGGCGCAATCACCCGGCCGAGGAAGCGCTTCTCACTGGTGGAATGGAAGCTCGCGTCCGTCGTGGTGTAGGCCTGCATCGGGCGCCAGTCGCGGTCGGGGTGCGGGTCGTCGCCGAAGAAGCGTGCCTCCGTCCGGTCCGACTCCGACAGGCCGGCATACCAGCTCCAGCCGGTGAACACCTTGGCCAATCCACCAATGTCGGCTGATCCGTACGTATCGATCAGCAGGCCGTTGCTGTCGCGCTGCGCCGAGCCGTCGGCATTGAGCTGGTACAGCCCGATCGAGAACAACTGCATCAGCTCACGTGCAAAGTTCTCGTCAGGCACCCGGCCCGGCCCCTCTTTCTGGTTGCGCAGGCTGGAAAGGTACACGCCCATCATCGGGTGCATCGCCACATCCTTCAGCAGGGTACGCAGGTTGCCGAACGCACCTTGGCTGAGCAGGTCGTAGTAGGAGGCGATGCCCCGGGCCTGCTCGAACAGCTTGGCATCCGCGAACGACACCACGAAGATCTGCGACAGCGCGAAGGCCATTCGTTGTCGCAACTGATCCTCGCCACTGATGGCGCTGTTCCAGAACGACTCGAGGAAATCGTTCTCGACCACACCCAGACCTAGTGGTCGCAAGACCTCGGAGCGTGCGTCGAGGTAGGTTCGATGAAGCCGGGGGAGCCGGGTGAACTGGTCGTCCAGCCAGCCGGCATAACCCAAGCGTTGCACGCGTTCGATCTCGGTCGCAGTGGCGCCGAAACTGGCTTGTGCGAGGAATCTGGACGCCTGCACAGCCGTGGGTTGAGCCTGCAGTACGCCATTCGAGGAGTCACTGGAGCCACCGCCGCCGCCACAACCGGCCAGCGCGGCAACCAGTAACCACCGTACCAGCCACACAGCGCAGTGGCGTGCCCTGGTTCGCCGCGCAGCAACCATCGCCAAGATCAGGCAACGACCGCTGGTGCCTGCCGTTGCCATGCGTGCGCACTGTTGACTTCATCGGCCGGGCGGAACTCGGGCACGATGTTCCGGATCTGCCGCACCAGGAAGTCGTTGTCTGAGTTGGGATCGTCGCAGCCTGCCCGCAGAGCCAGCAGCATCTTGTCGAGCAGGATGGGGTCGATCATGCGCTCGCGTGCACACATGATTCTCGGGTGTCCGCTCGGCGCGGGATCATCGCCGATCAGAAGTTCCTCGTACAGTTTCTCTCCGGGGCGCAGGCCAATGAAGCTGATCTCGATGTCGCCAGCCGGGTTGTCCTTGGTTCGCTCTGACAGTCCAGACAGCCGGATCATCGTGCGCGCAAGATCTGCAATGCGCACCGGTTCGCCCATGTCGAGCACGAACACCTCGCCACCGCGAGCCATCGCGCCCGCCTGGATCACCAGCTGTGCCGCCTCCGGAATGAGCATGAAGTAGCGGATGATGTCCGGGTGGGTGATGGTGATCGGGCCGCCGGACTGGATCTGACGCTTGAACAACGGCACCACAGAGCCTGATGAGCCCAGGACATTGCCGAAGCGCACCATGGAGAAAATGGTGCGGCAATCCTTGTGCGCCGCCGCCGCCTGGACGACCAACTCGGCAATGCGCTTGGTCGCGCCCATGACATTGGTTGGTCTGACGGCCTTGTCGGTGGAGACCAGTACACACGTCTCCAGCCCGAGCTTGCGGGCTGCGTTGACGACCACCGCGGTGCCAAAGACATTGTTGAGCACGCCTTGTCGCGTGTTGTTCTCAACGATCGGAACGTGTTTGTAGGCCGCAGCGTGGTAAAGCGTCTGCACACCGTACTTGGCCAGGGTGGATCTGACCAGCAATTCGTCGAGCACCGACCCGAGCACGCCTACGATGGTGCAACTCTGCCGCATCGACACCAGTTCCTGCTCGATGCTGTAGAGCGAGAATTCCGAATGATCCAGCAACACCAGCGTGCGCGGACGCTGCGAGATGATCTGCCGGCACAGTTCACTGCCGATGGAGCCTCCCGCGCCGGTGACCATGACGACCTTGTCGCGCAGGCTGTGGGAGAACAGCGTCGGCTGAGGCGGGACGGGGTCCCGACCTAGCAGGTCACAGACATCGATGTCGCGGATCGACGAGATACGTGCTTCGCCAGCCACCAGGTCAAGCAGGCCGGGCAAGGTCTTGGCTGGCAGGCCCAGCGTTTCGATGCGGTGCATCACAGCCCGCCGCACCGATGCCGGCGCCGACGGGATGGCCACCACGATCTGATCAATCTCGCAGCGTCGGGCGACGTCCGCGAGATCAGAGGCGTGGAAGACGGGCAGGCCGGCCACGATGCGGCGGTTCAGACGGATGTCGTCGTCAACGAAGCAGACGGCCTCGTATTCCGGACTGAATGACATGGCGCGCGCGATCTGCACACCCGCAGAGCCAGCGCCATAGATCAGCGAGCGACGTCCGCCACGTCCGGTACGGCGCATGCCACGCTGGAGGATCGAACGGGCGACAAAGCGCGAGGTCATCAGGTAGGTGAAGGCGACGAACCAGTAGATCGCGGGTGCAGTTGCCGACAGCCAACGACTGTCAATGGCCGCCATATAGGCGTGCATCAAGGCCACAACGATCGCCAGCCCGAACGCTGTCCGGGTCACGGCGCGGAGGTCAATGAACCTCAGCACCGAGCGGTACAGGCCCGTCTGGAACAAGACCATCTGGCTCAACAGCCCCACCGCCAGACCGTGTACCAGCAATGCTGCGGTCCAGGGCCCTCTACCGCCGTCCGACAGTGAAGCTGCTACCGCAAACGACATCGGCAATGCGATGGCATCGACGCTGAGCAGCAAGACCAGCTTTACGCGCCCCTGCAACTGGGCAAGGCGTTGGCCAAGTCTGGAAAGAGCGTGCATCGGGATCCCCTTGCGCATCTGAGTGCTGTTCACGTGGTCTGGTGTTCCCGCGCACCAGCGTGGAAATGATAGGCCAATCCGATCAGCGGCCCGTAGGCCAAGGCGAGGCCCACCAGGCCGTCCAGCCAGCCCTGAACCACGACGACCGCCAGCGGGAACAGCCACAGGCCGGTGACGGCGGCATAGGATACGGTGACCCGCCGGTGCGATGCGCATTGGCGTGACCAGTATTGATAGGCGTGCGTCCGGTGCGGCTGCATGGCCCGCTCACCACGGTACACGCGACGCAGCAGCGTGGTGGTCGCGTCCACGATGAAGCAGCCCTGCAAGATGGCCCAGCCCCAGAACAGCACCGGTGCCTGGAAGGCCGAACCGAGTGTCAGTGCGCCAACCGCCAGCCCCAAGAAGCCACTGCCGGCATCGCCCATGAAGATGCGTGCTGGCGGCCAGTTCCACACGAGAAAGCCCGCGCAGCAGCAGGCCAGCAGCGCCGGCAGCATCCAGCTGTTGGCGCCGAGCACCAACTGATTCAGCACCGCGCCTCCCAGCGCCACGGTAATGGCTTCGAGACTGGCAATGCCGTCGATGCCGTCCATGAAGTTGAAGAAGTTGATGGCCCAGACCAGGTACAGCATGGCCAGCGGAGGCCCCGCCCAGCCCAGGTCGACAGGGTGCCCGAGCAGCGTCAGCGGCGGCATGCTGCCCAGGTGCCACAGCAGCCATGCCGCCGCCACGATGTGGCCGGCCAACCGCTTGGAAGCGCGAAGCTGCCAGCGGTCATCGGCGAAGCCGATCGCCGCCACCAGGGCGGCGGCCAGAAGCAGCCCGTCGAGGCGTGCGGCCGGCAAGGGGCCTTGCCGTTGCAGCACCAGCAGACCGGCCAGGAAGGTCAGCACGATGGCGACGCCGCCGCCGCGCGGTGTCGGCACCGTGTGCGAACTGCGCTCGTTCGGCATGTCGATCAGCTTGGCCGACCGTGCTATCGAGACCATCAGCCCGGTAAGAAGGGCTGAAACTGTGACCGCGACGGCCAGATAGATATAGGGCTGCACGTTGCGTGGTGGCGTAGAGCGAGTGTCAGTGCACCGACGAACTGGTGAAGGAGCGTGCCGTCGCGATGACGGCCTCGCTCAGCCGCTCAGGGGGCGCCCAGCCGGTGGCCTTGCGGAAGGCGTCGCCACGGACCTGCAACTCCGCCGCCAGCTTGTCCAGAGTGGAGGCGCGGCCGGCCAGCAATGCCAGGGTGCGCAGCAGTAGCCGCGGCACGGCCAGAATCCTGCGCTCTGGCCGTCCGAGACCCGACGCGATCAGACGGCACAGTCGAGCAATGTCCAGGTCCTCGCCGTCACAGACGAGGAAGGTGCGGCGACTGCACGCCGGGTGTTGCGCAGCGGTCAAGATGGCACTGCAGAGGTTGCCTACGCTGATGAAGCTGCGCATGCGATGCAGGCTGCCCAACGGCACCCACGGCAGGCGTTGCACCAACCCGATCAGCATCCGCAGGTTGCCTGGGCACAGTGGCCCATAGACCAGCGGTGGACGCAAGATCACCCAGTCGGTCGGGCCATCGTGCAGGAAGTCGGCGACGCGTTGTTCGGCGATCCACTTGCTGCGGGCGTACGGCTCCTGGGGCCGCGGCGGATCTTCCTCGGTGAACGGGCGACCATGCGTTCGATTGCCGTTGACCCCGATCGAACTGACCAGGACGACTCTCGCGCAGCCGGCCTGCGAGGCCGCATGGGCAACCGCCACGGCCGTGACGACGTTGGCCGCCTCCAGCCTTCGTGCCTCTTCGGCGTCATCGACATGCGTGCGCATGTGCGCCATTGCAGCCAGGTGCACCACGGCGTCGCAGCCTTCGAACGCCGTTGTCAATGCCGCCACGTCGGTGTAGTTGGCTACCGTGTGGCACTCGGTGTTGGTGAGCGACAGGCCGCGCGTGCGGCTGACACCGGTCACCTCATGACCAGCCGCTGCAAGGGTCGCACAGAGATGGCGCCCCACAAAGCCGCTGCTACCAGTCACCGCGATGCGCATGGTTGGGCGATCAGTAACGGCCGTACTTCAGAAGGCCGCGCAATGCATATTGCGAGAAGTACCAGGCTGCCACCGGGATGCTCAGCTGTTCCAGGTCGCGGTAGGCGCGCCAAACCTTGCCAGCCGACTTGCGCTTGTTGCGCGAGACCGACTGACCCATCATGCGGTAGCGCATCAGGTCTTCGTTCAGGCCGTGCGCGAGCAGACCCTTCTTCAAAATCTGCAGCCAGCAGTCGAAGTCATCGTAGTAGGTCCGCTTCATGCGCACCTGGCCGACGCGCGATGCGTCCAGCACCACGGTGGAGGTGGCGATGGCGGTGTTGCCCAGCAGTTGCCTGTAGCTCAGCGTGGCCGGCACACCGATGTAGCGGCCCGGCTCGCCGCCGTCGGCGGCGATGCGCCGGAAGCCGGTGAAGACGAAGGCTGCATCGTGCAGCCGGGCATGCGCCAAGCATCGCTCCAGCTTGTTCGGCAGCCAAAGGTCGTCGCTGTCCAGGAAGGCCAGCCAACGGCCACGCGCACGCTCCAACGCGGCATTGCGAGCCGCGGCAGGGCCACCATTGCGCTCCAGCGCGATCAGTTGGATGCGCGGGTCGGTTTCTGCCCAGCGGCGCACCACCTCCCGCGTGTCGTCCGGCGAGCAGTCCTCGGCAATCAACAACTCCCAGTTCGCATGGGTTTGATCGAGCACCGAGCGAATGGTCTCCCCCACCACCCCGGCGCAGCGGTAGGCCGGGGTGATGATCGACACGAGATCGTTCTTCTGGTCTGGGCTCATGCGGGGCTCGGAGTTTGCGCCTCAGGCGCGGGTCAGGCCGGGCCGCCGACGGCGGCCAGCATCGAGTCGGCAAAGGTCGCGACATTGCCCGGCTCGGGCACGTAGAGTTCGCCAGGGAAGGTGCGTTTCCAGACGGCCGCGAAATAGCGCTGCACCCACTCGGACGCGGGCGGCTCGAAAGCCGGGTCCAGCGCACGGGCCAGGGTCTCCGGCAGGTCTTGCAGGCGGTCGACCGGCGTCGCGAACGGCGCCTGGCGATAGAAGGCGTCGCCCAGTACCAACACCGGCCGGCCGACCAGGCCGGCCTCGGCGCCGCTCTTGGAGTTGACCGAAACCACGGCCGCCGCCGCGCCAAGTACGGCGTAGTTGTTGGTGGACGGAGGCAGCAGACGCAGATTGTCGTGGCGCGCCAGCAACTCGTTCAGACGGCCGGCATCGACCGCGCCCACCATCGCGGGGTGCTCCTTCACGACGACGCGGTAGCCATAGGGAACGTTGCGGCAGAGGTAGTCGATCAGCGCCAACTGGTCCAGCAGGTGGGGGCTGCGCAGCGTCAGTGCCATGTCGCCCGGAACGTGCAAGGGGTAGTAGACGAAGGACCGGCACTGTTCCAGCGGCGTGTAGCTGTGGCGCAGGCGGTGGCTGTTGTAGAGCATGCGCGCATGCACTGACACATGACTGCCGATGTGGCCGAACTCCTGCCGCTTGCCGTGCACGTGCTTGTCAACGAGCTTCTGCGCCAGTCGCCGCGCATTGCGCCAGTTGACGATCTTCTTGCGCGCCGTCGTGTACTGGTGCTTGTCCTTCAGGGGGACGACGATCGTGCCTGACCGCAGCGTGTCCTGCAGATACTGCGTCACCGGCGCCGGCACGGGGCCCTCGGCAGCGCGGTCGACGACCGGGGCGGCAAAGCTGTTGCGCAGGAAGAACATGCGGCCGCGGAAGAAGCTGGGTTCGATGAACCAGTTGTCCAGCCCCTGGGCCCGGGCCGCGAAGAAGCTTCCAATCACCGACAGGAAGCCGCCGAGTTCCTGCACCAGCGTGGCCGGGCCGCGCGCCAGCGCTTCGGTGCACACCCGTTCAGTCACCAGCAACGCAGCCGCGAGCTTGCGTCGCATCGCCACTGAGTCGGTGAGCCCGAAGGCGAATCGCTCGTGAGCCAGCCAGTGATTCAGGTTGTGGATGCCGAAGCGAGCGAACAACGCATCGGCCTCGGCGCTGTTGCCGGCAGGCGCAATGGAGGTATCGGTTGCCGAGTGCACTTCCAGCCCGCCGGACGCCAGCATCTCGGTGCTGCGGTCGTCGAAGGAGACAAAGACCGGCTGGTGGCCGAGTTCGCGCAGGCGCAAGCCCACCGGGAGCCAGAAGGCCGTCTGGTACTCGGCCAGTGTCGTGATGATCAGTTGCATGGTCAGCGGCCCTTGCCCGCATGTTGGCTGCCCGGCGCCGGTGCCGGCTGTGTCCGGGAATCCGCGAACCGCCCAAGTCTGCGGCGCACGGCCGGGTAGTGGCGTTCGAAGCCGAGGTAGAAGACGACGGCCACCAGGTTGGCCAGCAGCACCAGCAGCAGCATCGTGTCGATGCGGCCGCCCAGGTCAGGCCGCCAAGCCAACAGCCAGAACAGCACCGAAAGGTGTACCAGGTAGACGGAATAGGAGATCTCGGACAGGCCATCGATCAGCCGCGACAGCATTCCCGGGCCCGGTGGCATGGCGATTCGCAGGCTCAGGAGGTGGCCGACCACCAGACCTGCACTGAACAGCAATGCGAACAGCGGATGGTAGAAGTTCATCTGCTGCCGCCAGGCCACCAACAGCGCTGCCACGGCGATGGCCAGCCCGGCGGCGGTCAGCGTTGCACGTGGCAGGCACGCGAGTCGCTCGTGCTTCAGCGCGGCCAGCATCCCGACGAGCCAGGCCAGCACCAGCCCGTTGCCGCGGAAAAGCGAGTAAGCCGGCACGATCAGCGCGAACAGCAGCAGAAGCAGCAGCAACGGCCCTGGCCGGCGCCGGGCGAACACCGCGAAGGCCAGGATGCCGAAGCTCACATATATCCACCATTCGATCGCGACCGTCCAGAGTTGGTCGGCGGTGCCGAAAGCCGAGGCCCGCAGTCCGTCCCAGCCGGTCAGCCGGGCCAGCGCCGACAGGCCCACGTGGTCGAACTGCATCGTGGCGTTCAGCAGCAGGGTGGCCCAGTCCGCGTTCAGGCGCGTGTAGCGCAGCGTCAGGCCTTGGGCCGCCAAGAGGTTATCGACGATGAAGAGAATGGCCAGCAGCGGCAGCAGCGGTGTGAAGATGCGGGCGACGCGGTCCAGAAGGTAGTCGCCCAACTCGTAGCGTCCGCGCCGGTGGCGCCGCATCACGCTGGAGGTGACCAGGTAGCCCGAGATGCAGAAGAAGACCAGCACCCCGAGGTTCTGGATGTACAGCAGGCCGGGGCGGGCCTCTAGCAGACCGCCGGCCGCCGCTTGCATGAAGAACGCGGGAAAGCAGACGTTCAGCGCATGGCCGATCAGCACCATCTGCGCCGAGACGCCGCGCAGGACGTCGAAGTAGCGATCATGCCCGGCAAGTCCAGGCGTGGCGCCTGTCATTGCCACGTGCACGCTCTCACCGGGTGTTGCGCCTTCATTGGCTCTCGCCCGGCTGGACCAGCAGACTGGACAGCGGGGTCCTGCCCCAGGGGTGGTGGGCGCGCGCAACCCGGCCTGCGACAAGCCCAGCATGGCGGCCGAGCGAGGACAGCAGATCCGCCACATCGTCCACCGATAGCCGCTTGCTGCGCCGGGCCGGCTGGGCCAGTGACCGCACCGAGGCTGCGGCCTGCGAGCCGGTCAGGTTGGCCAGCAGTGCCTGAAGCCGCTGGCCGACACGCGGCGCCTGGCGCGAGGCGGCCAGCGATCGGGCCAGCGACGGCGGCCGTCCGGTCCGGTTGGCGATGGCACCCACGATCACGTCGGCCACACGTTCTGCTGCCTGCCCGTCGTTCAGGTGGAACCAGGGCTGGATCATCGATGCGTAGCGTGGCCCGAAATCGAAGCGGGCACTCGCGCCGGCGAGATCGTCCAGCAGCGCGGCCAACTCGTCCTCGCCCGCGACCGGCTGGCTGATGCGTGACGGCAGGCTCGCGTGCCGGCTCATCAGCGGCGTGTTGAGGAACTCCATCGAGACTGGCAGCTTGTCCAGCATCACGGCCTCGATCGAGGTACCGCAGTTCAGGTGCAACACGCTGTCGGCATTGTGGATCACGTTCAGCACGCTGCCGGCGCCGTCGACCTCCACATTGGGCAATGCGGCGAAAGCGTGGCGATAGCGATCTGCGTTCTCGAACGGGTGCGGGCGCACCAGAAAGTGCCGGTGCGGCTGGCGCCGCGCGAGCCGATCGATGGTGGCCAGGTAGTTGTCGAGGATGGTGCGCGAGTCGGCGATCATGCGCACCACATAGTCGCGCTGCCACCCGGCTGCAACCAGCGCATCAAGCTCGGCCTCGGGCGAGCGTACGAACAGCGGATTGACCAGCGGGAAGTTGGCATTGACCAGCGTGTAGCCCTGGCGCGGGTGGCGCAGCAACTCGCGCCAGCGCGGTGCGGCCCAGTCGAAGCGCGGGCAGCCCGTGACGTGCAGCGCCTCGGCTGGCATGCCACTGTGCTCGACGAAGGCGGCATGCAGCGTACTGCCCCAGAACAGGTAGCCGGCCAGCAGCCCCGCCCAGCCACTGTCGCGCACATAGGCGGCCAATCGGTCGGGCGTGTTGGCGCCGTTGTCGGCCAGAACGCCGCCTTCGGTGTCCAGCACCCAGACCGGCAGGCCGGCGTCGGCGTAACCCCGCACCAGATCAATGTTCGCGGGGCGTGCATAGTTGATCACCAGCGCGTCCAGACCCAGCAGCGGCACGTCGACTGCCTGATCGTACAGGGGCACGAGCGCGGTCTCGATGCCGCGCTGCGCCAGAGCATGGGCGATCATCACGCCGCCGGGCAGGTCGCGTTTGGGGTGGTCGACGATGAAGCCGATGCGCGGGCGGCGGGAGCGTGGACGGTCTGCTGGGGGCATGAGCGGCGGTCGGGCAGGCGCGCGAACGTGCCGCCCGGACAGTGCGACCTATGAAGCGATGCGGGGTTCTGCACCGAGGCGCAGTGCGGAACCCGGCATTATCGTTGATCTCGGCACCGCGTCGGTGCCCGCGGCAGCCTGCATGACCTGGTGGCGCTCGAGAAAGAGCATCAGCAGAAGCGCCCCGACCTTGACCCAGTAGGTCCAGACGATCAGGAAGTTCAGCATGCCGCCGATGTACAGCAGCGTGAAGCCGTAGAAGACGTAGATGCCGGTCAGCGCCGTGCCCACGCGGCCCAGGCAGATGGCACGCACCACCAGGCGAAGCAGCCAGCAGGTGACGAGGCCGAAGACCAGCGCCACCGGCAGCGCCAGCCAGGGGCCCAGCATCACGAAGAAGATCTCGGGGTAGCCACCGGCAAACTGCGTGCCGAAGTCGGCCAGCTCGGCGGCGCGGTCGAAGCCCAGCGAATTGATCATCAGCAGCCGGACCGAGGTGTTGCGCGTCGGGTCCAGCGGGTTGATGAACAGCCCGTCCCAGGCCTCGGCGAAGGAATTCGGTGGGCGCGTGTCCAGTTCGGCGAAGGTGGCCCACCACAGCTCCACCGGCTGCACGACGATGCGCTGGAAGAAAAGTTCGGCCGGGTCGTCGTAGGCACGCACGTTGATGACCGAGTTCAGCAGCATTGCCGTCAGGCTGGCTGCCAGCACCGCAGCCAGCGCCAGGCGCGTGGTCGGCGCAATCAGGATCGCGACGGTGCGGGAGCGCTCGGTCGGCGGCGGGCGCAGTCGACCGGCCAGACGCATCACCGGCAGCGCGGCCAGCGGGATGACGAAGTAAGACGTGTAGGCGAAGAAGGCTGAGAAGCGGTTGCCGGTGAGCGCAAAGTAGAACATCGTGAGCAGGTAGGCCCCGAATGCGGCAGGCCTGAAGTCGGCTCCGGCCAGGCGCGGCAACACGAAGACGATGCCTTGCATGAAGGCAATGGCCCAGCCATGGTCGACCAACAGTCCGTGCAGCGGGCCGGCGATGCCGTTGTTGTATTCCAGGCGGTCCATGCCGACGAACAGCGGCACGGGCCCGCGGAACAGCATCTCCAGGTAGGTTGCCGCCACGTAGCCGAGCGTGAACCAGAGCAGCAGTGTTCCGGCACTGGCGCTGTTGTAGAGCGGGCGGCCGTGTGGCACCTCCAGCAGTCTGCTGGTGGCCCGCGGCCGGAACAGGACGGCCAACGGCAGCATGAACATCAGCACGCTGCCGGCGAACAGCGGCATTGAGGTGCCACCGCCCACGTCGGATTGCAACTGCTCGGAGAAGGTGGGACCGAACAGGTCCAGGTAGATCAACGACGCGGTGCGTGTGACCAGGCCGAACAGGATGAAAGTCGCCGCGATCGCCGCTGCGAGCCGCGACTTCAGCATCCAGGCGAAGAGCCAGAACACCAGGGCAGCGAAGAGCAGCGTCGCCATGTCGGACCCTGGTCCTGTTCAGCCGGGGCGGCGCTTCAGCACCGCATAGACGTTGTAGCTCAGCAGCGTGGTGGGCGGCACGCGCAGGAACATCCCGGCGGCGGCCATGTGGCCGCGGTCTGAGCCGCCGCGCAACGCGACGATGTCCAGCCGTGCGCGGTCGCACAGCGACTGCAACACCTCGGCGGTGAAAAACGAGATGTGGCCCCAGGGGCCGGAGTCCCGTTCAGACTTGAAGCGTCGGAATTTGCCGCTGAGCAGGTAGCGGATGCGCTCCAGCAGGTTCCAGCTGTTGGGGAAGGAGACCACGGCCAAGCCGTCGGGGCGCACGACCCGCGCGATGTCCCTCAACATTGCGCCGGGCGCCTCCAGATGCTCGATGACATCGGAGCAGGTGACGAGGTCGAAGCCTGCGTCCGCATACTGCTTCAGGCCGTCGCGGTTCAGGTCGATGGAACTGTAGGCCATCGGCACACCGGCTGGCGCGGTGGGGATCCAGTCGCAGCCGTGCAACTCGCGGCCAGGCGCCACCAGGCCCTGCAGCAGCCGGCCGTCGCCACAGCCCGCGTCCAGCACGCGCAGCGGGCCGCTCCAACGCGTCTCGCCCATGTGTTGCCGTGCCAGATCGACCAGTTCGGCGTGGCGCATTCCGGTCAACGATTCCGGGCCGTAACTGCGGGCCTGGCGGCCGAAGAGTCTCAAAGGGGTCGACAAGGTCAAGCTCAGATGTGGTGGATATGGAAATCGCCGGAACGGTGCCATTCGATGGTCAGCGGCGGGCCGGCCTGGGTCGACTCGACGTCGACGACAAGCCGTCCATGCCGAGACAGCAGCGCGTCGAAGTCGGGAAAATGTTCGGCCAATCGCACCACACGGCTGCCCATGGGTGCCAGCGCCTGCAGCGGTACGCGAGTTGGCGGCAGGCGGCCGTCGGCCGAGCGCAGCCGCAGCGCGGCCACTGGGTCATCGACGGGCTCGGTGGTCGGATTGGTCAGCACCAGACCGCAATCGATCGGGTGGCCGGTGGCCGCAAAGCCCACGTGCTGCACGCTGCGCCGCGGTGCAGCCGAGCTGACTTCGGCCCACTCGTGCATGGTGTCGCGCCAGCGGCCGGCATGCTCCCAGGTGATGTAGTAACCGGTGGTGACTCGCGACTTGATCTTGAACTTTCCGTCGGCCAGCGCAGCCAGGTCGGCGTCGGGCACGGCAGCCATCGCCACCACGCCATCGCTGGGTACGCCAAGCGCTCGGCAGTCGATCTGGACTGCGCCGCCGGGGGCGACGTCGATCGCGTGCACCGCGGTCTCGTGACCTGCAGCATTGTGGAAGACCAGGTGCAGCCGCGCCGCCACCTCGCGTCCGGGGAAAACTTCCTCGAAGTAGTTGTGGAACGCGAGCACGCTGTTCCAAGGTCCTTCGGCCAGCACGTACTGCGAGGAAAAGCCGAATCCCGCGTGGCGCTGCATCAGATCGGTGAGCTGGGTCATGGCGGGATCAGAGGTAGTCGACAACGTTGGGATGGGCCGGGCGGGAATGCTCCATGCTGGCCAGTTGCCCATCGCGCGATCGCTGTACGTGGATGGAGGCCAGCGAGGCCCCCTTCAGGCGCGTGATTGTGTGGCCGCGCCCGCCGCCCTCGGCCAGAAATGTCTGGGCATCCGGGAACAGCTCCAGCAGGGTGCGCTCCAGCGCAGCGTGCGGCGCGATGCTGCCAAATGGCGCTTCGAGGTACTGGCCGTCGGGGCGGTGCAGGCGCACGGTGGGCGTGACGGTGTTGTCGTACTCAGGCGCGCTGGAGTGGTTGATCAGCAGCAGGCTGGAGACCCAGTCGTCGTTGACCTCGACGTGCGGGTTCAGCCCGGTGAAGCCGTAGTGCTTGTGGCCGGCGTTCAATGGGCGCGAGAAGAATCCGGTGCGGTAGCCGCAGATCCGGTTGGCGCCAACCAGGCGCAACGTGACGTTGCCCGGTGAGCTCAGGAACCGGTCGGCCCGGCCCCGGCTGGCCACCAGCACGAGATTGCCGTCCTGAAGGGGCACGCCCTGCGTCGCAAGCCATTGCCCGAGGTTGCAATGGAAGAAGCCGCCGGGGCGGTATTCGCCCTCGAAGTCACCGCTGCAAAGCAGCTGGCCCTGGCGACCGAGGTAGACGGCCTTGAAGCGGTAGGGTTCGCCGGCGATGAAGTGGCGATAGTCCTTGGCCAGGGTCGCAAGGGTCTTGCGGCCCTTGACAAAGTGATAGGCGGGCGCCGCCACCCGCCGCAGTGTCAGCGGTGGGTCGTCCTGCAGCGTGAAGTCGATGTGGTTCTCCATCCCGGCGAAGATGGGGAAGTTCAGGCGCGGCTCCTCCTGTCGCCAGGCGTTGCTCGGTAGCATGGAACGAAGCTCCTCGTGGGGGATGTGGAACCAGGCGTCTCAGCGCCGCCGCTGGCGCATCAGCACGACCACCTGACGCGCCATGGCGCGTTCTGCCGGGCCAAGAAACACGGCAAAGCTGCCGACCAGCAGCAGCACCGTGGCGGCCAGGTAAGCCGGAACGAAGCTCGCCCAGTGGCGCAGGTGCGATGCCAAGCCGACGAAATGCAGGCCGACTGCCACCGCTACCAGGACCAGCGTGAACAGCAGCAGCCGCACAACCAGCGCCGGCGGCGTACCCAACTCGCGCCGGGCCAACGTCAATTGCCAGCCGAACAGCAGAGCCGAGGCACCGATGTAGCCGACGATGAAGGCGAACTCATTGAGCCAAGTCACCAGCAGCAGCGATACCGCAACCTGGAACATGACCTGGGCCGCGCTCACGGCGTTGCTCGCCTTGACGTACGACATGCGTGAGAGCAGGACATAGCTCTGGAAGCTGACGATGGTGTTGAGCGCCGGCAGGGCCCAGAACAGGCCAAGCCACAGCGCATGGGGCAGGAGATTCTCGCCGATCCAGATGTGCAGCAGCGGCGCTGACAGACCCGCCGCGACTGCCAGCGGTGGGAACACCAGTGTCGGCAACAGGGTGAAGCCGAGCACGTTGAGCAAGCGAAGCCTGGCCTCGTCGCCGGCTGCGTCTAGCCGTGTTGCGTAGGGCAACAGCGTCGTGTTCAGAATGCCCAGTACCGACTTGGCGAAACGCGGCAGCCTCGCCAGCGTCTCGTACATGCCGACCCCTTCCGGCCCGACCGTCAGGCCGATCAGCACCGCAGGCGACTGATGCTGCGCGGTGCCCAGCAGGCGAGAGGTGATGAACACACGGGCTCGCTCACGCAGGAAACCGCGGGTCTCCGGGTCGATGTCGCGCCGCAGCGCCAGCCCCTGCGAGCGTGTGCGGTGCAGCGCCCAGCCGATCAGTCCCACACGCGACACCTGCGACATCAAGTGCAGCCAGACCACCCACTCGAAGCCCAGGCCGTCTCGGCTGGCGAGTACGGCAGCGCCGGCGAAGGCCAGCGTCGACAGCACCTCCGCGCTGCGCAGGGCGCGGAAGTTCTCGCAGCCTTTCAGGCAACCCTCCGCCATCAGGCCCAGGAACAGCAGCGGCAGCAGCGCCGCGGTGCTTTGCAGCACCTGGGCGAAGACCACGCGCTCGTGCGCCGCGACGCCGAAGGCCCGGGCCAGCGGGCCGGCGAACATGATCATCGGCAGCGCGACGGCGCAGGCCATTGCCAGCGTCAGCAGCGCCAGCGCGGTCAATCTGCGCTGCACGCGGGGCCAGTCCTGGTCGACGCGACCGCCGGCCAGGGTCTGGGTCGCGATCTCCGAGACGCCGAAGTCGAACAGGCCCAGCCCGGCGCCCGGCAGGAAGAGCCGCGCCAGCATGATCAGCCCCAGGCCACCCAGCCCGTAGGCCGAGATCAGCACGGGAACGAGCAGCAGCCCGACCAGGCCGACGACCAGGAAGGCCGCGGTCGAGATCAGCGTATTGCCGACAAGTGCCCGAAACATCAGGCCTGGCAGACCCTTGCGCGTTGCGCGTGGTGCCGCACGGCGGCGCAGATGCGCTCGACCTGGCTGTCGGTCATGTTCGAGCCCGAGGGCAGGCAGACGCCGCGCGCGAACAGGTCGCCGGCCACATCGATGCCTGGGGCGTGGGTGAAGAAGTCGCGCCCCGCGAACAGTGGCTGCAGATGCATGGGCTTCCAGACGCGGCGCGCCTCGATCTTCTCGGCCGCCAGCGCGTTGATCAGCTCAGCCGGGTCCAGCCCGCCGCCCAGGGTACAGGCACTGAGCCAGCGTGTGCTGCGACCGAAGGATGCCTCGGGCATCCACTCGATCTCGGGCATGTCCGCCAGCTGCGCGCTGTAGGCGTCGAAGACTTGTCGCCTCGCCTGCACCCGCTGATCCAGTACCTTCATCTGCCCGCGCCCGATGCCGGCAAGCACATTGCTCATGCGGTAGTTGTAGCCGACCTCGGTGTGCTCGTAGTAGGGCGCCGCCTCGCGTGCCTGGGTGGACAGGTGGCGTGCGCGCGCGATCAACTGCGCGTCGTCGGCCACCAGCATGCCGCCACCCGAGGTGGTGATGATCTTGTTGCCGTTGAATGAGTACACGCCCATGCGGCCGAAAGTGCCGCTGGCGCGGCCCTTGTAGGTGGCGCCCAGTGATTCGGCCGCGTCCTCGACCACCGGCACGCCGTAGGCGTCGCACAGCGCGACGATGGCGTCCATGTCGGCGCTCTGGCCATACAGATTGACCACCACCACGGCCTTGGGCAGCCGGCCGCGGGTTCGCCGGTCCTCCAGCGCGCGCTGCAGCGCCGGCACCGACATGTTCCAGTGTGCCGGGTCGGCGTCGATGAAGACCGGGGTCGCGTGTTCGTACAGGATGGGGTTGGCGCTGGCGACAAAGGTCAGGCTGGAGCAGAAGACCTCGTCGCCCGGCCCCACGCCCAGCAGCCGCAGCGCGACATGGATCGCTGCCGTGCCCGAGGACATCGCTGCCGCATGGCCGACGCCGACATAGGCCGCCACCTCGCGCTCGAAAGCGTCGACATTTGGCCCCAGCGGCGCGATCCAGTTGGTGCGGAAGGCCTCCTCGACATAGGTCATCTCGAAATCACCGAGGTGAGGCGTGGACAGCAGAATCTGCGTGTCGAGGTCGCGTCGCAGCAGCAGGTCCACAGGGCGGCCGGCTGCGTCCACCACCGGCAGTTGGTCGACCTTGTGCTCGTTCAATGCGAGCAGCGCCGCAGTGCCGCTGCAAGGTGCGACACGCACGATGGCGGCTTGAGCCGGCAGGCGGGCCAGCGGCAGCGCCAGCGTGTCGCCCTCCAGCAGACGACGGCGCACGTCGCCGTCGGTGATGGTGCGCACCAGCCGGCCGCTTGCGTCGACCAGCAGCACGATGCCCTTGCCGGTGGCCTGAAGCCGCTGCATCGCCTCGTGCAGCGTGTCGCTCTCGGTCAGCAGATATGCGGCGATCGACGGGTGCGTCATGGCAGGTTCTTCCGGTGGCGGATGGGTCAGAAGGGCTCGAGGCGGCGGGTGCTGCGCGCCGGCGCGCCCATCACAAGGTCGGCGTCGATCACGTCTTTGGTGACGACCGAGCCCATTCCGACCATCGCGCCGCGGCCGATGCGCACGCCCTGCTTCAGGCTGCTGCCGGTGCCAACCTCGGCGCCGGCCTGCAGGCGCACGTTGCCGGAAACGGCGACGATGGGTGCGATGGTGACGTAGTCTTCGATCACGGTGTCGTGCCCGACGGTGCTGCCGATGTTGACGATCACGTGCGCGTGGATCTGGATCTGGGTGGTCAGCACGCAGCCGGCGGTGACCATCGCGCCCGGGCCGAACTCGATGTATTCCGAGTGCTGCACCGAGCGATGGACCAGGGTGGCGAAGACGGGGTTGCCCAGCGCCTGCATCTTCTGCACGACCGCGCGGCGCGTGCGCGGCGCGCCGATCGCGACCACGAACTGCGCCTGCGGGTGCAGGGGCCAATCGGCCACGCGGCCGAGCACTGGCACATCGGACAGCGTGCCGCCCTGCATGGCGTCGGCGTCGTCGAGCACCCCGATCACGTCGAAGGGTTGGCGCGCTTCGCGCGCCAACCAGATGACCTCACGTGCAAATCCGCCGCCACCGACCACGATCAGCGGTTGCGGTGCGCCAGCGGCAGGGGTAGGCGGTTGCATGGCGGGTTTCCTCGTGGCGTCAGTAACTCATTGTCTTCTTCAGCAGCCCATCGTCCAGGCGCAGGCCGGCGATCAGCGCGGCGATGTGCTGGTCGGTGCGGCCGTCGCCGTAGACGTTGCGCCGGTCGCCGCGCGGGTGCTCCAGGGCCCGTGCGATGGCCGCGGCCACCGCTGCCGGCTCAGCCTCGCAGTCGACCGTGTTGGCATTGCGCTCGCGGCCTGCCTGCCGATCGCCCACGTTGACCACCGGCGTGCCGAAGCTGGCAGCCTCGACGATCCCGCTGCTGGAGTTGCCCACCAGCACGTCGGCGCCGGCCACCAGCGAGACATAGTCCTGGCGCGGCAGGTGGGTCACGGCGCGGAAGCCGGGCCACCGGGTGCAGACCTGCTCGATGACTTCGCGGATGCGTGCGTGGCCGGCGTCGGCGTTGGGCATCAGGCACAGCGCCTGCATGCCGTGGCCGCGCACAGCCTCCAGCACAGCCTGCACCTGGACGCCGGCCAGCGCCGCGTCCTGCACTACCGGGTGGAAGAGTACCGCGGCGATGGGCCGGACCGGATCCAGGCCGTGGGCGGCTGACCAGTTGGCGCGCGACCGTGTGGCGAGGGACTCCAGGCCGACCAGGCCCGGGGCGCCGACAACATGGATGCGCTCAGGCGCCTCGCCCAGTCCAAGCAGGCGCTGGCGTGCGCCCTCGGTTGCGGCGCAGTGCACATGCGCCAGCTTGGAGATGGCGTGACGCATCGCATCGTCGACGCTGCCGGAGCGCTCGCCTCCACACACATGCACGATGGGCCGGCCGGCCAGCGTGGCGCAAAGCGCGGCCGCCAGCATCTCCCAGCGGTCACCCAGCAGCAGGCAGAGCTCGGGCCGGCGTTGGGCCAGCAACGCGGCATAGCCGGTGGCCACCGCGGCGGCGGCCCGGGCCATCGCATCGCCGGAATCGTCGTCCACCTCGGCCGGCAGGCAGGCCACGATGGGCAGCCCGCTTGCCTCTACCTCGTCCAGCGTGTGGCCGAAGCGACGCGACAGGTGCATGCCGGTGACGGCCACCTCGACAGCCAGGCCAGGATGGGCGTGGATGGCACGCAGCGTCGGCAGCATCAGGCCGAAATCGGCCCGGGTGCCCGTGAGATACAGGACCCGACGGGTCAAGCGAGGTCCTCCCAGGCCAGCAGGTGTCCTGCGGGCAGCTCGCGCGCGGTTCGGTGCCCGTACAGAATGCGCGCGTGCTCCGGGCCGATGCCTGTGCCGGGCCGCAGGAAGGCCAAGTCCGCGGGTACCAGCGCGTGGCCGGCCGGCAGCGCCTGACGCAGGAAGGCGCTGCGGCGCACCAGCGCACGCACCGGCAGTTCGTTGGACGCCGGCGCCTTGACGCCGTCGCCCAGCGAGGCCTCGACGGCGCGAATGCCGGCGACCAGTGACTGCAACTGCAGCGGGTCCAACGACGCCTGGTGATCGGGGCCGGGCAGGTTGCGGTCCAGCGTGAAGTGCTTCTCGATCATGGTCGCGCCCAGTGCCACTGCGGCCAGGCTGACCTCGATGCCCAGTGTGTGATCGGAGTAGCCGACCGGCGTGCCGAGCGCCGAGGCCATGGTCTGCATCGCGCGCAGGTTGACGTCGGCAGGCGCCGCCGGGTAGTTGGAGGTGCAGTGCAGCACTGTCAGCCACTGCGCCGCTGGCACGCCCGGTCGGCAGGCCTGCAGCCAGCCCACACTGCGCTCTACTTCGGCCAATGTGGCCATGCCGGTGGACAGGATCAGCGGCCGGTCCTGGCGGGCCAGCATCTCCAGGAACGGCTGGTTGGTCAGCTCGCCCGATGCGATCTTGATCCGCTTCATGCCCAGGCGCAGCAGCAGCCCGGTTGCCCACTCGTCGAAGGGTGTGGACATGAACTCGATGCCGCGCTGGCGGCATCGTTCGGCCAGTGCTTCGTGATCGGCTGCGCTGAGCTCCAGCGCGCGGATCATGTCGTACTGGTCGCCGGCACCGGTGTGCACCTTCTGATACTCGGCCTTTTCGGTGCCGCGCACAACGACGTTGTCGGTCTGGAAGGTCTGGAACTTCACGGCGTCGGCGCCGGCTGCAGCAGCGGCGTCGACGAGTTGAAGCGCGAGGTCCAGTTGGCCGTTGTGGTTGACGCCGGCCTCGGCGATGATGAAACAGCGCATCTGTCGGGCTCCGGTCTTACCAGGCGGTGAGGCCGCCGTCGACCACCAGGTTGTGGCCGGTCACGTAGGAGGATTCGTCGGAGGCCAGGTAGACCACGGCGCCGCTCATCTCGTCGCCCTTGGCCATGCGGCCCAGCGGCACGCGCGCGCTGTAGCGGCTGACGAACTCGTCGTTCTGTCCGCTGAAGACGCCACCCGGCGTGATCGCGTTGACGCGCACGCCGCGATGGCCCCAGTATGTGGCGAGGTATTTGGTCAGGCCCAGCAGTGCCGCCTTGCTGGCCGAGTAGACGGCCGGCGAGTTGATGGCCCTGCCTTCGTAGAAGGCACCCTCGTAGATGCGCTGGTCGGGGCCGACGATGCCGTAGATCGACAAGGTGGTGATGATGGATCCGCGTCCCCGCTCGGCCATCGGCGGGCCGAAGACCTGACAGGCCAGCATCACCCCGGTGGTGTTGACCTTCATCACCTCCTCCCAGTCCTCGAGCGGGAAAGTCTCGAAGGGCTCGAAGATGTTGGGCGTCTTGGTTGCGATGTTATTGATCAGCACGTCCACCGGTCCCAGGTCGGCCTCGATGCGACTGCGAAGCGCGACAAGTGCAGCGCGGTCGGTCACATCAGCTTCGTAGCCGCACGCTGAATCGCCCAGCGACTGTGCGACCGAGGTCGCGCGCTCCCCGCTGCGGTCTACCACCGCGAGCCGCGCACCGCAGGCAACCAGCGCCTTCGACATGCGGGTGCCCAGGATGCCGGCGCCGCCGGTGATCGCGATTACCTTGCCGCTCAGGTCAAACATTGGCGTCCCCCGCGCCGAGACGGCGCGCCATCAGCAATTGAACCAACTCGAAGTCGATCAGCGAGTCGACATCGATCGAACGTTCGCGCGGCATCGTGTGCAACCGTACCCGGCCGTCCCAGATGCCCTGGTTCAGGCTGCGACGCCACCACACGTAGACCGACGCATTCATCGAGTACACGGCCGGCGCCTGCTGGCGCGCAAAGACACCGCCCGGCAGTGTCTTGCACAGCGCCGCATGGCCCTGGCCGTCCAACTCCACCATGTTGAAGTACGGATTCTTCTCGGCCGGGTAGCCGGTGATCACGACGTCGGTGTCGGCGTCCAGCAGCTGCAGGCAGGTTAGCACGTCGTCCACCTCGCGCAGCGGCGAGGTCGGGTCCAGGTCGACAACGCGGTCGACCTGCACGCCCATCGCCTCGACACCCTGCACCAGGTGACGAATGACGGGCAACTTGGCCGCGGTCGAGGTGGCCAGTTCTGCCGGCCGCATGAAAGGCACCTCGGCGCCAGCGTCGCGCGCGGCGGCTGCGATGGCCTCGTCGTCGGTGGAGACAAAGACGCGGTCAATGCCCGGACAGGCCAGCGCGTGCGCCACGGTGTGCGCGATCAGCGGCCGGCCGAACAGCGGGCGAATGTTCTTGCCCGGCAGGCCGGTGGAGCCGCCGCGGGCACAGATGGTGGCGATGGTGCTCATGTCGCGTGAGGGTTCCGGATGCGTTGATTGGCGGCCAGCGCGAGCGCAGTTGCGCGCAAGCCTTCGTGCAGCGGCAGTGATGTGGGGCTGCCCGTCTCGATGGCCAGCAGCAACTCTTCCATCGCGGTCACGTAGGCGCCGGCCGTGTCGAAGCCCTCGGCAGGTTCGTCGTCATTGCCTGCGCACTGCAGCACGGCGCGCCGGCCCAGCAGGTCCCAATGCGCGCTGCCCTGGTCGCCAACGATGTGCAGCCGGCGCACCGGCCGACGGCAGACATAGTCCAGTTGCACCGAAGCCAGCGCGCCGCCAGCGCCCTGCAATGTCAGTAGCGCAACATCCTCGGCAGCGATCTCGAGCCGGCTGCGCTTGC
Source organism: uncultured Bordetella sp. (assembly GCA_964409495.1). Taxonomy (GTDB): domain Bacteria; phylum Pseudomonadota; class Gammaproteobacteria; order Burkholderiales; family Burkholderiaceae_C; genus Pseudaquabacterium. The sequence continues at coordinate 10,161 of CAYPDO010000003.1, read as the reverse complement.
CACCCCAGGCGCCCAGCAGCGTGTCGGCGTCACCCAGCCAAACAGCCAGGTCCAGTTCGTGGACCAGATCCAGCACCACGCCCCCGCCGCGCACGGCGCTGGCGCTGTAGCTCTGGCGATAGTCCTGCGCCGGCCGCCAGTCGGGCAGCCACTGGCCGACCTCGAAACCCATTCGCACCACGGTGCCCAGGCGGCCATCGTCCAGCCAGCGTCGCAACTGGCGCAGCGAGGGCAGGAAGCGCAGCACGCAGCCCACCTGCGTGGGGGGCAATGCTGCCGGATTCAGAGCCTGCAGTGCGTCCAGCGCTTCACGCTGCGTGACCACCGGCTTCTCGATGAAGCAGGCAATGCCAGCCGCCAGCAACAAGTGCAGGATCTCGGCATGCCGGTCCGAAGGTGTGGCCACGATGGCAAGGGACGGCTGCCAGGCGAGTGCTTCGGCCAGCGAACCGAAGACCGGTCCGCCCAGTGATTCGGAGTACTCGTCTGTACGGCCACCATCACGCAGCAATGCGATGCGTGCGTGCGGCCGCAGTTGCCGAACATTCGCGATGTGACGGCGGCCGATCGACCCAGTGCCGGCAACCAGGACGCGGTGTGGTTCGAGCTTCAGAACCACTTCTCGAGCCTGTCCAGCGCCGTCCAGAAGCCGGCGCCGTCGTTCTTGTGCCCCTGCCAGATCTCGGGAATGAACGATGCCTGCGGCGCAGTCCGGTCGAGCACTTCAGCCACCATGGCGAAGTCAACCATGCCTTCGCCGATTTGCAGGCCTTCGCCATCCACGCCCTCGGCGTCCACCATGTGCAGGTGCGCCGAATGCGGCCCGACGATCTCGAGGAAAGACTTGAAGGACTGCGAGGTATGCGTGCAGGTCAGTTGCGAGTGCGAGATGTCCAGGCAGACCCGGTAGCCGTGCTCGCGACAGAAGGCATCGATCTCGGGCGCGTCCATGAAGAGGTTGTGGAAACGCTGCCCGCCGAAGTGCCACGGAAAGGGCGGCATGGTCTGCGGGATGATCTCTACACCGGTCTGGTCCACCTGCGCCAGCGACTCGGCGATCATCTTGTAAAGCGCCGGCCGCGCTGCGTGGGGCATCGGCCCGTCTGCCGAGAACCCCCCTGCATTGATGATGATCATCGGCCGGCGTGCGCGCTTGAAGTGGCGTGCCAGATCCCGGGTGATCTGCACCACGCGCTGCAGTTCGTCGATCGAGCGCTGCTGGTAGGCCGGGTCGGGCGAGCACAGGTCCATGATGTGGTCGCCGGCGAACAGTTCGGGACTGTGCACCACCAAGTCCATGTCGAAGACAGCATCGCCCAGGTGCTTGGCAATGCTTTCGTCCATGTCCTTGTAGCTGAGGTGGAACTCGAACAGGTCGAACGGTGCCATGCCCACCAGGCGCTGAGCATCGTGGTAGCGCACCGGCACACCGTAGGGGCGGCGGAAGCGGTAGGGGCGGGCCGCCACCACCTCGTCGTTCAGGTCCGACGGATAGAAGAAATCGCCGGACTTCAAGGCTCGCCGGGCCGCGCGACCGATCAACTCGGCCTTGCGGTAGGGTGACAAGCCCTGACCGGGGCTACGGGCCGTGACCATGTCGGTCGTGATGATCTCGCCAGCGGCGACGTCGCGTGTGGCGACCAGGCTCTTGGCCAGCACCTCACGGTTCATCATCTCGCCCTGCGTGACGCGGCGTGCCTCTCCCGAGCCGAGCGACTGCTCCACTTCGCGGATCGACTGCACCATGGTGCGGAACTCGTCCGGCAGCAGACTGACGCGGTGGTCGTTGCCTTCCCAGTTGCGGTCCAGCGTGAAGTGCTTCTCGATGACGCGGGCGCCTCGCGCCACGGCAGCGATCGCCACCGCGATGCCGCGTTCGTGGCCCGAATAGCCGACCACGCAATCGCCGATGTGGCGCAGACGGTCCATGTATTCAAGGTGGATGTCCTTGAACGGCGCCGGGTAGGTGGAGTTGCAGTGCAGCAGCACATACGGTGCGCCGTGTCGCTTCAGCAGGCGGACAGCGTCCACGATCTCGGACTCGCTGGACATGCCGGTTGAGCAGATCAGGGGCTTGCCTGTTCTCGCCAGCAGCTCGAGCAGTTCGTGGTTGGTGAGGTCGGCCGAGGCCACCTTGTAGGCTGGCATGCCGTAGCGCTCGAGGTGCACCAGGCTGTCGCTGTCCCAGGGCGTGCACAGCGGCAGGATGCCCTTGGACTTGCAGTAGTCGAACACGCGGAACATGTCCCCGGTGCCCAGCTGGAAGCGCGACAGCAGGTCGAGCGTGTACTGCGCGCCGAGGTCGGCGCTGGCGTCGTTGGCATCGCCGGCGTTGCGATAAAGCTGGGCCATGCTGCGCATCTGGAACTTGGCGCAATCGGCACCGGCGGCCACGGCCTCGTCCACCAGCCGCTGGGCGGTATCGACGCTGCCGTTGTGGTTGTTGCCGATCTCGGCGATCAGGAACGAGGCGTGGCCCGGGCCGATGATGAAGTCACCGATGCGGATCTCGGCGGCGCCGCGGTGTGCCACGGCAACCAGGTGCTGATGCCGATCAACCAGCGGCACATACCCGATGCGCTCGGACAGCGTGAGTTCGATCTTGTCGGGATCGCTGTCCACCGGCAGCGCGACAAAGGCCTTGTTGGCGATGTCGATGGCGGGGATCGCGGTGTCGAAATTCTGGTGATCGGTGATCCACCTGCGCACGTCACCATCGGTCAGCACGCCTTCGAGCACGCCGGACGCAGAGACGCAGAAGACGATCCGAGCCTTGTTGTCGCTGATCTTGCGCAGGGCGTTGTGGACCGAGTCTTCCGAGAAGACGATGAACTTGCTGAGGTTGCGGTCGAGGATCATGGGCGCAGGAAGTGGGTCACAAGTGCTTCAGCCACGGCGAAGTCGGCAAGACTGTCGATTTCCCAGCCTTCCTCTTCCCGCATGACGTGCATCGCGACGGGATCGCACAGCCGGTTCTGATGGGTGCGGAACGCATCGACTCGCGTGATGTAGATTGAGCCGTTTTCCCGGTACCAGCGGTCTTCAGGGCGAATGTCCTGCCGACGCGGGCGCCGCTTGAAGTCATACAGCGCCTCGGGCTGCACGGGATTGCGCCAGAAGAAATGGTGGTTTTCGCACACACCCAGCAAGGACTGGCCGCCTGACTGCTCGAAGGCCTTGATCGATGCCTGCAGGCTGCCCGGAAAGCGCAGCGGCGAGGTCGGCTGAAGCAGAATGACGGCGTCGAACTGGCGACCCTGCCCTGTGTACCAGTCGAGGGCGTGCAGCATCACCGGCTCGGTGGGCGAACTGTCGAGAGCCAACTCGGCGGGGCGCATGAATGGCACCTCGGCACCATGCTGGCGTGCCACTGCAGCAATCGCCTCGTCATCGGTGGAGACCACCGTGGCGCCGATGGCGGGGCAGGCGAGGGATTGCTCGATGCTCCAGGCGATCAGGGGCTTGCCCGCCAGAGGGCGGATGTTTTTGCCCGGCAGGCCCTTGGACCCCCCGCGCGCCGGGATGATGGCGAGGTAGTTCACGCCGGGATGTCCAGCAGTTGCCGGAAGTACGCGATCGTGCGCGTCAGGCCGGCTTCCAGCTGGATCGTGGGCTCCCAGCCCAGCCGCGTGGTGGCAAGGCTGATGTCGGGCCGGCGCTGCTTGGGGTCGTCCTGCGGCAGCGGCAGGTAGTTCAGCGGGCTCTTCGAGCCCGTGATCCGCAGCACCGCCTCGGCCAGCTCACGCATCGTGAATTCAACCGGGTTACCGATATTGACAGGCCCCACGAATTCCTTGGGCGAGTTCATCATGCGAACGAGGCCGTCGACCAGGTTGTCGACGTAGCAGAAGCTGCGGGTCTGCTGCCCGTCGCCGTAGATCGTCAACGGCTCGCCACGCAGGGCCTGGACGATGAAATTGCTGACCACGCGGCCGTCATTGGGATGCATGCGCGGGCCATAGGTGTTGAAGATCCGCACCACCTTGATCTCCAACTGGTGCTGACGGTGGTAGTCGAAGAACAGGGTCTCAGCGCAGCGCTTGCCTTCGTCATAGCAACTGCGGATTCCGATCGGGTTGACGTTGCCCCAGTAGGTCTCCGGTTGAGGGTGCACGGATGGGTCGCCATAGACCTCGCTGGTGGAAGCCTGCAGAATCCGGGCTTTCACGCGCTTGGCCAGCCCCAGCATGTTGATCGCGCCATGTACGCTCGTCTTGGTGGTCTGCACCGGATCGAACTGGTAATGGACAGGCGATGCAGGGCAGGCCAGGTTGTAGATCTGGTCGACCTCCACATACAGCGGGAAGGTCACATCGTGCCGAAGCAACTCGAATCGAGGGTTGCCAAGAAGATGCAGGATGTTGTCGCGACGTCCGGTGAAGTAGTTGTCCACGCACAGAACGTCATCGCCCCGTTCCAGGAGCCGTTCGCACAGGTGTGAGCCGACAAAGCCAGCGCCGCCGGTGACCAGGACGCGATTTCGGATGGGATTCATGTTCTATCCATTGAGGACGTCAGGAAGCAGCGGACGGAGACTCGTGCCTGCCGCGCAGTTCTTGCGGAGGCGGTTCTAACGTCCTGCTCAGGAACGGCGTACTGCTTGCCGCAGAGATTCCAGGCCGGCGACCAGCGCTGGGTCATTGGCCAAGCCCCGTGCCAGCCAATGGCGGCCAAGCACCCAGGTCAGCAGGAGCATGAACGCCAACAGCGCCGACAGCAGGGCAATCAGGCCACGCTTTGGCTTGATCTTGTATTCCGGGACTGTGGCCTGATCGATGACTTGCACCAGTGGGCCTTCGCGACTCTCGTCAACACGTGCCGCCTCGTATTGGCGCGCAAACAACTCGAAAAGAGCTTCCTGATACTTGAACTCTCGGTAGCGAGACAAATAGTCCGGATCCTTTCCGGGGCCGGACGATCTGGGAGCTGCCTCGATCTTCTCAACCTGCGAACGCAGTCCAGCCACCAGCGCCGCCTGTTGTTGTAGCTCACTGGCCTGCTCGGTCAAGTAGCCGCGCATCACCTTCAGCTTGATTTCCGCGGCGGTCAACTCGGCCATCAACTTTGCGTAGCCATCCGCAGCGCTCTTAGGCTCGGCGCGAAGGGTCGTCTGGTCAAAGCCCGATTCCTGCAGAGCGCGTTGTGCCGATGTCAGCCGGTCACGCGTTCGCTGCAACTGCTGCTCAAAGAAGCTGCGCCGCTGCTGAGCTTCGGTGATGGCCAGCTCCGACGTAAGCGAACGCAGTTGGCTGACATAGGCATTCGCCATGTCCGCGGCGCGCTTCGGATCTTGATCTTCGACCGCAATGCTGATCAGGCCGCTGCGGCGATCGGCGGCGACCAGAACGCGCTCCTTCAGTACGCGGTGTGTTTGGAAGCGGTACTGGGTTTCGTAGACCTGATCGAGCTTGAACGCAGAGATGATTCGGCCTTCAAGCGTGGTGCTTTGCATCAGCGCCACGTACTGGTCACCCGGCGACCGTGAGCCACCGCTCGACCCCACGGCGCCGGCCAGGGCACCCAGCGAGGCCAGGACGCTGGCCGCCGCGCTCTGCGCCTGCTGGGGGGGCAAGATGACAGTGGTTGCTAGGTAGACCTTTGGCAGCGTGAAGGACACCGCCAGTGCCATGCCTCCGATCAGCACTGGTCCGACCACCAGCAGCCGCCAGCGGCGCAGCACTGCCGCCAAGGTGTCGAGTCCGCTACCGGCGCTGGTGACTGGCGCGACACGCACTGCTGTGGAATCAGTCATCTCACAATCCCAGGGACTTGATGCCCGCGATGCCCAGACCAAACTGGTAGAAGATTTGAGTCCAGTCCTTCATGTTCTGTGTCAGTGTTGACGTGTCGATCTCAGCGGGCACGAACAGGGTGTCACCGGGCTCTGCTGCGATTGAACCGATTCCATCGTCGCCGGCCCACCACTTGCCACTGCGCATCTGCTGCGCGCTGACCACGGTGCCATTGGCGCGGATCACAAAGGCACCATCTTTCTCTGCAGCGCGCGTCATGCCGCCTGCCAGTCGAAGGTACTCCCCAACGGTACGGCCGGGCGTGAACAAGTAGCTTCCCGAATTGAAGACGCTGCCGAACACACCCACGGTGCTGAACCGCGCGGGCACAGAGACGCGATCACCGTCTTCCAGTGCCAGCGGAGGCAACTCAGTGGCGTTATTGGCCAGTTGCAGCACGACTCGTCCAGTAGGCTTGATGGCACGCATGCGCTCGATCAGCCGTGCGCTGTTGGCGTTTTGCGCTGCTCTGGCGGCCGACTCGTCACTCGTCATCACCCGTTGGCCGTTGGCCTGTCGCGCGAGGTCAGTCTCAAGATCGCGCAGAGCGCGCTCATAGTTGGCCTGCTGGTTGGCCCGTACGCTCTCCCTTGAGAATTCTGTGGCGTAGACGTAGGCAAGGTGCGTCAGGCCGCCCGCAGCCGCCACGGCATCGCGCAGCGTGCTTTCCGGGGGCAGCACGTACTCGCCCGGTCGCATCACCTCGCCATCGACCCGTACGCGCTTGTTCTGACGGCTGGTCGAGAGGCTTGCCGTGACGGCGCTGTATGCCCGAAGCACATCCCCCATGGTCACCGGCGTCTTGTCCAGTGCGTCGGATACGAGTTCAACGACGCGACGGGACTGGCGTTCATCCAGGCGCTCGATGGCCAGGCGTGTACGGTCCGCAACGGCGCTGAAGCCGCCCGCCATTTGCAGCAGATCGCTGGCACGCTCGTGCGGCTTCAGTTCGAAGATTGCTTCCCGATTGACGCTGCCCATGACCGCCGCCTGGACGCCGACCGGACCGACATGGACGATGTCGTCCGGCTGAAGCAATCGATCAGAGCTTCGGTCGCCGCGCAGCAGCAGGTCGTAGAGGTCGAATCGCGCCAGGACCACGCCGCCGCGACGCAGTTCGATGTTGCGGAAACTGCCAGCAGCGGCCGGCCCGCCCGCACGCATGACGGCATTGGCGATTGTCGACAGCGCATTGACCGAGTAGGCCCCCGGACGCTCGGCAAAGCCGGTCACATACACGCGTTGACCACGCAGCCGCCCCAAGGCAACGCTTGTGTTGAAGTTCTTGAAGACAGTGCCGATGCGCCGGGCAATTGTCTCTTGGAGGTCCGCATAACGCGTACCCACAACCTGGACAGGTCCGACTCTCGGGATCGTGATGCGACCATTGCGATCGACCAACAGCGTCAGGTCGGCATCGACCGTTCCCCAAATGGTCAACAGCAACTCGTCGCCGGATTGGACGACATAGTCCGGCGGAATCGCTGCGGGTGCATCGACAGCGCCAGCCGCTAGATCGTTGACGAACTCGCTGCCGAAGCGCGGCAGTTTGAGGTAGGTTTCAAACTCCCCAGGCTTTGCCGGCGCGACAAGCATTGGAGTTGTCAGGCTTGGTTGTCGTTGTTGCGCGGCCTGGTCTGCGGCAACAGAAGGTACTGCAGCCGGATCCAGAGCGGGCTGCCTGAGCCTCACGGTTGTTGGGGCGGAAGGCGCACCTTGAGTCTGTTCAACCGCAGACATCTGTGCGCCGACTGAATGAACATGCGCCAATACGGCGAAGGACAGAACCAGCGGGTACAGACTTTTCGGTAGTCGCATAGGTTGCGTTCAGATTGGTTGGCCGATGTGTTCTGGCAGGTTGGCGCGCGTACTGTGCCTATGGGGCAGGTGGTGCGTCGCGCGTGCGTTATGGCCGCCGTGGAACAGCGCCGTGATTGCCGTTTGATGCCCGGCCGCACAGTAAAAACGCATGTGTCGGCCCATCAGTCGACGCGCCCGTGTACGGATTTGGGTCGAGTCCGGGCCAAGCTGCGATGATAACCGGCCACGTCGGCCTCGATCGCGTGCGGCGTAGGCAGTACAAGTCGTGGCCGGTGCCCGCTGAGCGGTCAGAACAGATCAGCCCCTGCCATCACCGGCGCCGCCGCATCCTTCGCCGCCAGCAGCGGCTGCAAGCCTGCCGGCCACTCGATCCTGATCGCCGGATCGTCAAACCGAATCGCCCGCTCGCAGTCCTTCGCGTAGAAATCGGTGGTCTTGTAGAGAAAGCGCGTGTCATCCACCAGCGACACGAAGCCATGCGCAAAGCCTTCGGGAATCCACAGCTGGCGCTTGTTTTCCGCAGTGAGTTCCACGCCCACCCATTGCCCGAAGGTGGGCGAGCCCTTGCGGATGTCCACCGCCACGTCGAAGGCCGCGCCGGCCACCACGCGCACCAGCTTGCCTTGCGGGTGCGGCGGCAGCTGGTAGTGCAGGCCGCGCAGCACGCCGGCCTTGGAGTGGCTCTCGTTGTCCTGCACAAAGGGGCGCGGCGTGGGCAGGCCCAGCGCGGCCAGCCCGTCGTGGAACTTGCGCTCGCTGTAGCTTTCGAAGAACCAGCCGCGGTCGTCACCGAACACGGCGGGTTCGACGATCACCACGTCGGCGATACGGGTCGGTATCAGTTTCATCAGGATGCTCGGGTGCAGGTGGATTCGGGCGGGTCGGGCTGGCCGGACTTCAGGCCAGTTGCAGTGCCTCGCGCAGCATGCGCTCGACGCCCGCGCGCCAGTCGGGCGGGGTCAGGCCGAAGGCCTCGCGCAGCTTGCGCGTGTCCAGGCGCGAGTTCAGCGGACGCATGGCCGGCGTTGGGTAGGCGCTGGTCGGGATGGCGTTGACGGCCTCGGGCGTGCAGCGCAGGTCCACGCCGCGTGCGCGCGCCCAGCCGATCACATGGCGCGCATAGCCGCACCAGCTCACCTCGCCCGCGGCCACGGCGTGGTAGGTGCCCGCCAGCTCGGGTCGGGCAATGGCGCCGCGCAGCATGTGGGCGGCCAGATCGGCCAGCAGATCGGCCCCCGTGGGCGCGCCGATCTGGTCGTCGATGACGTTCAGGCTGTCGCGCTCGGCGGCCAGGCGCAGCATGGTGCGGGCAAAGTTGCCGCCGCGGGCGGCATGCACCCAGCTCGTGCGCAGGATCAGGTGGCGGCAACCGCTGGCGCGGATGGCCTCTTCGCCGGCCAGCTTGCTGCGGCCGTAGACGCTCAGCGGCGCCGCGGGGGCGTTTTCGTCGCGCGGCGCGCTGCCGCTGCCGTCGAACACATAGTCGGTGCTGTAGTGCAGCAGCCAGCCGCCCAGTTCGGCCAGCACCTCGGCCACCGCGCCAGGGGCGTCGGCATTGATGGTGTGGGCCAGCGCAGCCTCGCTCTCGGCCTTGTCCACCGCCGTGTAGGCGGCGGCATTGACCACCGCACCGGGGCGCAGCTGGCGTACGCGGTCGGCCAGCGCCGACGGTTGTGCCAGGTCGCCACCCTCGCTGCGTGGCAGGGTGATCACCTCGCCCAGCGGTGCCAGCGCGCGGCGCAGTTCCCAGCCAACCTGGCCGTCGGGTCCGAGCAAGACAATCTTCATGGGTGGGCCGGGCAGGTGTTGGGCTGGTGGACGGGTGCGGCGCGGGCAGGCGCCGGCGCGCATTCTATGGAGCCTTGGATGACTGCCCTGCGCTGCCGGCCGATGCCGCAGACCACGAAGTTCGTGCGTCAGGGATAATCAGCGCTTGATGACCGAAACCACCGCCAGCGCCGATCCGGCGCAATCTCCGGCACCCACGGCCGACCCAGCCGTTGCCGACACCGCGCCCCAGCGCTTCGAAACCCTCGCGCTTGACGCCAAGCTGCTGCGCGCCGTGGCCGATTCCGGCTACACCGCGATGACGCCGATCCAGGCCAAGGCCATCCCCATCGTGCTGGCCGGGCGTGACGTGATGGGCGCCGCCCAGACCGGCACCGGCAAGACCGCCGCCTTCACGCTGCCTCTGCTGCAGCGCATGATGAAGCACGAGAACGCCTCGATGTCGCCCGCCCGGCACCCGGTGCGCGCGCTGGTGCTGGCGCCCACGCGTGAGCTGGCCGACCAGGTGGCCAACAACGTCAAGGCCTACGCCAAGCACACCCACCTGCGCTCGGCCGTGGTGTTTGGCGGCATCGACATGAAGCCGCAGACCGCCGAGCTGAAGAAGGGCGTGGAGGTGCTGATCGCCACGCCGGGCCGCCTGCTCGACCACATCGAGGCCAAGAACGCGGTGCTCAACCAGGTCGAGTACGTGGTGCTCGACGAGGCTGACCGCATGCTCGACATCGGCTTCCTGCCCGATCTGCAGCGCATCCTCAGC
>CAYPDO010000002.1:2000-49111 GCA_964409495.1 uncultured Bordetella sp. | reverse complement strand
CGCGCGGTCTGGTTCCAGCCGTAGAGCACCTGCGCGCGTTCGTCGGCGGGCAGCATCGACAGCTGCGACAGGGGCTGCTGGTCGTTGGCGACCATGCCACGCAGCAGCTGCTGCCAGTGGGCCAGGAAACGCTCGACCGTGGCGCGCTCGAACTTGCCGGTGTCGAAATCCAGCGGCGCGCACAGGCGGCCATCCACCTCGGCGAGGTCGAACACGAGGTCCATGCCCACGCCGCCGTTGTTCTGGATGCGCGCGTAGGCGCTGAGGTCCAGGCCGCCCCAGCGCACCTGCCCCACCTCGTCGCGGTGGGCCATCAGGCCCATCATGTCGGAGGCCGAACGCGCCTTCTGGAACGTGAACAGCGCCTGGAAATAGGGCTGGCCCTGCTGGGTGCGCTGCGGGTTCAGGCGCTCCACCAGCTCGGAGATCGGGTAGTTCTGGTTCTTCAGCCCGCGCCAGGCGGTGGAGTGCACCTGCTTGAGGAACTCGGCCACGCTGAGCGCGGGGTCCAGATCGGCACACAGCGCCACCGGGTTGGTGAAGTTGCCCACCGTCTCACCCCAGGCCTTGCCGCGGCCCGGCATGGGCGAACCCACGGCCACGCGGCGCTGCCCGCTCAGGCGGCCCAGCAGCACGAAGTACGAGGCCAGCAGCGCCGAGAACATGCTCACGCCATGGCGTGTGGCCAGGGCAGACACGGCCTGGGTCAGGTCGGCAGCGACGAACAGGTTGACGGTCTCGCGCTCACCGGCTGGCGCACTGGCGCCGCCCTGGTGGTCGGGCAGGATGTCCAGCGGCGGGCAGGGATCGGCCAGTTCGCTGCGCCAGTAGGCCAGCTGGCGCTCGCCGGCCGGGCTGGCCAGCCAGCGCTGCTGCTCCAGCACGAAATCCGAGAACGGCGGCGGCGCCTGGATGTCGGCGCGCGCCAGGTGGGTGGTGTGTGCCGCCAGCAGCCGGTCGAGCTCGTCGAGCAGCTGCCACAGCGACCAGCCATCGCACACCATGTGGTCGAAGGCGAGCAGGAGCACGCACTCGTCGCCTGGCGCGCGGTACAGCTGGGCGCGCACCAGCGGCGCCTGGGCCAGGTCGAAGGGGGCCACGCGGGCCGCCATCACCTGGGCCACCACGGCCGGATCGTCCAGGCTGGCCACGTCCACCACCGTCACCCGCGCCTGCACGCCTGACTGGATGCGCTGCATCGGCACGCCATCCACCAGCGCGAAGCAGGCCCTGAGCATGCCGTGGCGCGCCAGCAGCACGTTCAGCGCGTGCTGGAAGGCCTCGGGCTGCAGCAGTGGGCGGGCGCGCGCGACGAAGGCGATGTTGTAGTAGCCGCGCTGCTCGGGCGCCATCTCGTACAGGAACCACAGCGAACGCTGGATGGCCGACAGGCCGAACCAGTCGGCGCCCCAGCTGGGTTCGGCGGCGCCGGTGCCGGTGTTGCCGCGGGCGGGCGAAGGCGGGGAGACGATCATGGCTGGCTGCCCTTCACGGCAAGGCGCCCGTCGGGCGTGTCGGTGGCCGGGGCCGGGTGGGTGTCTGCGTTGCTGGCGGCCTGGGTGCCGGGGACAACGGCCTCGGGCTCGGGGTCGCCCTGTTCGGGTACCAGGTCGTCCAGACGCCGCAGGCGCGGATTGAGCAGGGCCATCGTCGACACCACGGCAAACAAGGCGCCCACCACGACGAACAGCAGCGCCACGCCGCGGCCCTTGCCCGAGCCCAGCCAGGGCTCCAGGTGCACGGCCAGATCGCCACCGGGCAGCATGCCGGGCTCCAGCACCAGCTCGGCCAGGCCGCCGCCCAGCAGCATCACCACACACAGCAGCACCAGGTTGGCCGAGCCCACCGCGGCAAACACGCTGCCGCGCTGCTCCTTGGGCACCTTGCGCATCCACAGCGCGCCGCCGCAGCCTTCAGACACCCCGCCCAGCGCCAGTGCCAGGAAGACCAGCGGCCCCCACAGCATCACGCTGTTGGAGAAGCCGGCGGCCACCACGCACAGCGCCAGGCCCAGATCGGTGGCCAGGATCCACAGCATCAGGTGCTTCTTGACCTTGGCGGCCACCAGCACGATGGAGCCGATCACCCCGCCCACCGCCCCGGCGGTGAGCACGGTGCCAAGGGTGTCCTCGCTGTGCTCGGCCAGCACCATCGGGGCCAGCATCGACGAGCACAGGATCAGCAGCGCCTCCTGCACCAGCATGTAGGCCGCCAGGCTCAGCATCAGCGGGTGGGCCTTGAAGAAGCTGCGCACGCCGGCGAACGACGACTTCACGCTGGCCCCGAAGGACAGCTTCTGCTGGCTGACCACGCCGCGGATCGCATGCGAGGCGCTGGACAGCGCGGCAAACACGCCGATGGCGCCAGCCACGGTCATCACCACCTCGATGGCCATGATGCCTTCCAGGCCCCAGTGCGCCATCAGGTAGCCCGCCGTCATCGGCGCGCCGATCTGCAGCAGGCCGGCGCTCATGCCGGTCAAGCCGTTGGCCTCGGTCATGCGCTCGGCGGGCACGATCTGCGAGATGGCCGCGTGGTAGGCCGGGTTGCGCAGCGCGCCGATGGCCGCGCCCACCGCCCCGAAGGCATACATGTGCTCGGGCACCAGCTCCTTGCGGAACAGCAGGAAGGCCAGTATCAGCACCATGGCGGCGGCCGCGATGTCGCACAGGGCGATCACCCAGCGGCGGTCGTAGCGATCGGCCAGCACCCCGCCCAGCGGAATGAACAGCAGCATCGGCACCGCCGAGGCGACGATCGAGTACGAGTACATCTGCACCGACCCGCTCTGCTGGTAGATCCAGACCCCCAGGGCGAAGCTGAGCAGCGCCGATCCCAGGTCGAAGGCCGTCTCGCTCATCCACAGCAGCACGAAGGCGCGGCCCAGAAGCTTCTTCTCACTCATAGGGGGTCTCTGTCGGTGATTCCGGCCCGCGTGCGGGAGGGGAGATGTCTGGGCAATGGGCGACGCCTGGGCATGACCTGGGCATCGGGACGGGAAGACTGACGTGACGCGCCGCTGTGCGTGGCCTGGTGGCAGCCGGCAAGGCCTCAGGCAGCCAAGGCCGGCCCGGCCGCGGCGACATCTGCACGGGCAGATGCCGTCAACGGCTGGACCGGCAGGCCGGTCGGGCGCAGCGGCGCAGGCCGGCACGGCCGGCGCTGCCCGCACCGCAAGCAGCGCATGGCCCTGGCCGCCCGCAGCGCCGGCGTTCGGCCGCCGGCGCCCCCTGTCCGAGATCAGGCCTGCATCAGCACGCCATCCGCGTGCATATCAGGCTAGGACAGCGTGCTTGGATGAACTGGGCGCGGGCGATGGCATCAGGCAGGTGGCGATGGCCGTGTCCAGACGGTCCAGCACCTGGCCGATGTCGCGCTCGCTGATCACCAGCGGCGGCAGGAAACGCAGCACCGCGCCGTGGCGGCCGCCGGTTTCGATCAGCAGGCCGTTGTCGAATGCCTGCATCTTGATGCGCCGGGCCAGCGCGCCGTCCTGCGGGCCCGGGCGGCCCGCACGCGAGGGCTGCACAATCTCGGCGCCCACCATCAGGCCGCGGCCGCGCACATCGCCGATCACCGGGTGGCGCCGCGCCAAGTCACGCAGGCCACTCATCAGGTGCTCGCCCATGCGCTCGGCATGAGCGGCCATGCCGTCGCGCTCAAGAATACGCATGGTGGTGCTGCCGGCCACCATGCCAATCTGGTTGCCGCGGAAGGTGCCCGCATGCATGCCGCGCGGCCAGACATCGAGTTTGCGGTCGTAGACCACCACGGCCAGCGGATAACCGCCGCCCAACGCCTTTGAAAGCACCAGCACATCGGGCGTGATACCCGCGTGCTGGAACGCGAACATTTGTCCGGTGCGGGCAAAACCGCTCTGTACCTCGTCGACGATCAGCACGATATCGTGCTCGCGCGTGACCTCGCGCAGTTCACGCAGCCATTCGTCCGAGGCGGGAATGCACCCACCCTCGCCTTGCACCACCTCGACGATCACTGCCGCCGGCTTGGTGATGCCGCTCTCGGGGTCTGCCAGCAGGTTTCGCAGGTAGGCCATCGACAGGCCGTCGGTCTGGCTGCCATCGGTGCCGAAGGGGCAGCGATAACGGTAGGGATACGGGGCAAAGTGGATGCCCTGCCCGGCCAGGACGCCAGCGGACTTGGGGCCCAGGTTGCCCATGGCGCTGAGGGCGCCGCTGGTCATGCCGTGATAGGCGCCATGGAAGGCGATGATGTTCTGCCGCCCGGTGGCAAAGCGCGCGAGCTTCATCGCCGCCTCGACCGCATCGGAGCCGCTGGGGCTGCAGAACTGGATCTTGGCGCGCCCGGAGAACTCGTCCGGCAGCAGGCCGAACAACTTGGTGATGAATTCGTATTTAGCCGGCGTTGTCAGGTCAAGAACCTGGCCCACATGGTCTGAGGACACAAACTTCAGCAAAGCCTCGCGCAATTCGAGGTGGTTATGTCCGAGGGGCAAGGCACCGGCACAGGCCAGGCAATCAATGAATTCGCGACCGGATTGATCGCGCAAACGCACGCCGGATCCGGATTCAAATACACGCTCAAAACTTGCGGCATAAGTCCGGGCGTTTGATTCCAGGGAGCGAACGGTTTCGTATCGGTTCATGATATGGCCCAATTCAGAAGAAAATGAGTATCAGAGGAAATAGGACGAAGGCCGGGACGTGTCAATGAATTAGGAATATCGGCGGCCAAGACAATACCTGCAAGCACCGCAGCCAGGGCGAACGAATTCATCACCCATTCACAAACGGGCGAATTGGAAGAACCATTGAATTCAGCCCCCCCCGAGGCCGCGTACCCGAAAGCCCGCCCGCGCAAGATTGCTTGGCCCATCGGGTGTCAATCTTTGCGCGCGGTGGCATGCAAGTTGTTGTTTCAAATGTGCTTCATCGACGTCTTGCAGGCCCGGCATGTGCCGAGTGGGCCTGCGCAGAGCGCCATGAAGGCAACGGTAACGAACACTCCTCCCCAGGAACGCAACGTTTTCGATCACACTGGTTTGGGCTTGGCCAAGGCCCCGAGAGGCTGGCCCCGTCAAACCATGCAATCAGTACACGTCAGCGAGCTTGCAGGATTATGACATTGCGCATTCTGAGGCGATTCCGGCCGCCGCCCGGTGGCCGTCCTGCATTCATGGGGGGGCGAATCCACTTGCAATGTGCTGCTGCGGGGTCTTTGCAGCGCATTCTGTTACCAGTATTCACACTTTTCTGGGCTTCGGACACCGGGTTGCGGGGTGGTACCGGAGCGTTTCTCGCATTGTGTCAGGCAGGCGCTTTTCGGGTGCGGTTGCACTGGGCCATTCGGGACGCGCGGAAGGTATGTGTCCGGGCCCGAACTGACTTGTGACAAACGTCTGAATAACCCGGCGAAACATGCGGCAATCCCTAGCAGTGCGGTAGGCGATGGTGCGGCGCAACACTCGGCGCGCAGGACCGGCCGGTGCGCACGGCGCGTGTGTCGCAGGCGCGCGACAGCTTGATCACGGTGACGCGCTGGGCGCGCAGCTGGGCGCACCAGTGCTTCCAGACCCGGAAGTCGAGGGCCATCGCGTGGAACAGGCGCCGGCAGTGCAGCGGACCGAACCCGAGCCAGGGCGCGGTGGCGCTGAACAGGCGCTGCACCTGGCGGTGCGCCAACATCATGGCCGGCAGCGCCATGAGCATGTTTGCGTCGCGGGCCAGGCACAGCGCCATCCGGTGATGGGCCAGCGGGCTGGCGCGGGCACTGTGCCGGCCAACGCTCAGGATGTGCGCGCCGTCGCGCGACACCGGGGCCGACAGGTTGCGGTGAAGCTGTTGCGCGAACAGCGTAGGCAGACCGCTGCGTGGCCGCGCCATCCAGGTTCACCGGGATGGCCTGCAGCTGGGCCACCAGCGCATCGATCTGCGCCAGGTTCAGCGCGACCAGGGTCAGCGTCTCTGCCTGGATTCCGGCCGCATCGCGCGGGATCCGGTTTGGCAACCGCTGGGCCGGTGGCCTCTTCCTTCGGGGCCTTGGCCTGCAGATGGGTGATCGGCGCGGCCTGGTGGCTGCCCAGCCAGGTCATCTGCGTGGCATTCGATTCGCCGTGCTGGTGGCCGCGCAGGGCCAGTTGTTCAGCCCACGGTGATTGCGCAAGGCCCTCGTCCTCCAGCGGCGACAACACAACGTCGGTGTTCACGGAAGAATCATCCGCGATGGTTTTGTCGCCGTTGCGCGTGCACTGATCTGGAAAGATGTTCGCGGCGATAACGGGTTAACCACGCGTGCAAGCTGTTGGCCTGCTGGCGGGGCGGATGGGTGCCACGCGCTTGGACACCCGGCGCTGCCCCGCCCGGCATCCGGCCGCGATGTGCTGCCGGTATCAGCGCCTGCCACGCGGCGCCGGCGCCGCTGACGGGCCTCTGCGGCCGGCAGCGTGGCGCGGCGGGCGAAGGCGCGCCAGTATCCCGCATCGGGTTTCTCAGGTGCCAGGTGACTGGAATGTTTTGTGGCGTTTCAAAATATTCAGTGTGGCCGGGTTGAGGCTGATTCATGCGATGGGCGAGAGTTCTTCGCCCGAGCCTTGAAATATTATTCCGCCTCGGCCGATGAATTGATGGATTCATTCCCCCGTAAATATCGAAATCGAATCATCCAAAACGGGGCTTTGTATTTTAGATGTCATGAATATGAAGATTGAACTTTCGATTGGATCGGGTCAGTTTTGATCAAGCGGCAATACACCATCCAGCCAGAATCTCAGACAGGTCTTCAGGCGAGCCGAAGCCGAAGCGCCCGCCAGCTCTGCAGGCAGTCCGCACAGGCCTTTCGGCTCGCGACCAGCGGCCAGACGGCTTGCACGGCGCCATCGCCAGGCTCGGCGAGTGTTTGGTAAGTGCCTGTCAATAAAGAGGTTTTGGCCAAGGCCTCACAGGTGATCGGGTCGATGCGGCACAGGCGTGCGCATCGGCATGGGTGGCCGGATGCCGCCTCTTGACGGTCGGGATCAGACGCCGGCGTCGCGTCATTCAGGACGATTCCACGGCGCATCCTCCGCTTGCCGGGTGCGGCGGCCCAATGTATCAAAGTGGATCGTCAGACCGCCGCCACACGGGTGCCGCGCCTGTCCAGGGTGGCTGTGCAATTCTCTCATTGTGTCGGTCGGCGGCATTTTTTCGGGCCAGCGTGATGCCTTCAGACCATGGTTTTCGGCGTGGCCATGACGGCTTGTTTCGAGGTCTGATCAATCGGAAGTCGGGTTGGTCTGCGCAATCCCTAGATTCCTTGTCCTTGGCAATATCGGCCTTGCGAGAGAAACTTCCTCCCATGGTCTCCCGAAACATTTCAAAACCTCTTGCGGCCGGCGCCAGCCGACAAGCCGTGCGGGCCTGGCACCGGCCGCTGCTGGGCGGGCTGGGCCTGCTGGGCGCGGCGGGCCTGGCCGGCTGGCTGTGGTGGCCGGGTGCGGCACCGCGGGCGCTGGCCGATGCCGCCTTGCCGCCCGATGCCACGCTGACCGCCGGCGAGCGGCGGGCCGCCGGGCCTGTGCCGCCGTCTGCCACGGTGGCAGACCTGCCGTTGACGGCACAGGCCGGCCCGCCCCCGCAGGCGCCGGATGCCCCGCCTCCGCCGGGCCTCAGCGCCGAGCAGTGGCAGGCCTTGCAGGCCAGCCTGGCCGGGCATCCGCAGCGCGAGGCCGAGCTGGCGCGGATCACGGCGTTGATGGGCTTTCGCCACGACGTGGCCCGGCTGCGTGCACTGCGCCGCGACGGCCATGCCACGCCCGAGGCCCTGGCACTGGCGCAGCGCGTGCAGGCCGGATTGCCGGCGCGGCTGGCGGCGCGCGAGATCAGTGCGGCCGATGCCCAGGCGCTGCAGGCTGCAGCGCTGGACGTGCTGCAGCCCGACGCCGGCCGGCGTGCCGAGCAGCTGGCGCAGTGGCGGGCAGCGCTGGCCGCGGCCCAGCCGGCCGAGGCGCCGGATGCGCGCGAGCTGGCCTTCCAGCGTGGCCAGGCCGCGCTGCTGGCGGCCTGGCAGGCCGAACCCGCCGCTCAGCGTGATCCCGCCCAGCTGCAGGGCCGCATCGAGGCGCTCCGGCAAAGCTTGTTCGAGGCGCCCGCGGCCCGCTGAGAGCACCCCCCAAGTCCTGTCGCTGCGCGCCGGGTCTGCCAAGGGGGGTGAGGCCGGCCGGGTCAGCCTGGCCTGGACCCATTTGGCCCGCTTTCCTACCTTCCCAATCTTCCAACCAGGAACTGAACATGAGAATCGTCTTCAAGCTCCGCACCGCGCTGGCCGCGGTGCTGCTCTGGCTGCTGGGCCCGCTGGCGCAGGCCGGCTATCTGCAATGGGACGTGGTCGAGCTGCCGGCCTCCAGCGGCGCCTCGTGCGGCAATGGCACGCCCTACCGCTTCTTCGTCAACCGTTCGCCGTTCAACAAGGACACGGTCGTGATGTACGAAGGCGGCGGCGCCTGCTGGGACCAGAAGTCCTGCCAGGGCCAGGGCAAGCTCAGCGCCACCAACGCCAGCGGCGTGCCGGCCAACTACCTGACCCGCATCAACGCCGCCGCGGCCGGCCTGGTGACCCCGTTCACGTCGCGGCTGAACCCGTTCGAGGAGGTGCGCACCGATCTGTGGACCATGGTCTACCTGCCCTACTGCACGGGCGACGTGCACACCGGCAGCAAGCTGGTGACCTACAGCGACGCCGATCCGGCCAACCCGCGTGTGCAGTGGCACCGCGGCCAGGCCAACATCCGCGCCGCGGCCACCTGGCTGCGCAACAACCTGGGCCGGCCCAACCAGCTGCTGGTGTCGGGCTTCTCGGCCGGCGGCACCGGCGCCACGGCCACCTACCCGCTGATGCGTGACACCTTGCGGCCCACCGGCCGCGCGTCGCTGCTGGCCGATTCGGGGCCGCTGTTCAGCGCGCCGCGCTCGGGCACGGCGGCACAGTACCCGTCGCTGCCGCTGCACAACCGCATCCGCAGCGCCTGGGGTCTGGACGAGGCCGGCGGCCTGCTCAGCGTCTATGCGGGTACCAGCGGTTTCGATGTGAACAACATGGGCAGCGTGACCGGCGCGCTTGCGATGCGCTACCCCAGCGACCGCTTCGCCTACATGGTGTTCTCGGCCGACATGACCTACTCGGCCTTCAGCTACGAGAAGTTCTATCCCGAGATCTCGGGCGCCAGCAGCGCCAACGCGCGCAAGAACCAGCTGATGAGCCGCTGGAACAGCGACATCGCGCGCTGGGTACCGCTGATGAACAGCTTTGCCAACGTGGCCTACCACGTGCCGTTCTACCGCGACTTCAACAACTCGCACTGCCTGTCGATCATCGACTTCTCGGGCACCGGCATCGAGGAGGCCGGCATCGCCGACATCAACGCCTTCATCGACAACACGCTGGACCGCGGCGCCCCGATGCGCACGGTGGAGACCGATACCATCTCTGACCTGTTCCGCCAGGTCAGCAGCGCGCTGTCGATCTTCTCGATCGTGATGACCTTCTTCGGCTGACCGGCCGAAAACCCCAGGCGGCCCGCCGGTTGGCGGGCCGCGGGAGACTGCATGAAAACCTTTGACATCGTGCGCCGCGTCGGCGCACTGGCCCTTGCAGCGCTGGCCGCCTGGCCGGTGGCCGCGTTCACCCCGCAACAGCTGCAAACCCAGCTTGATGCCCGCTTCAAGGGCGACCGCACCGGCGCCTGCGTGGTGGCCGCGCTGATCGACAAGGCCGAGGTGCTGCGCGCCAGAACCTGCGCCCAGGCGCGGCCGGATGGCGGCCCCGGCTACGACAGCGTGTTCGAGATCGGCTCGGTCACCAAGACCATGACCGCCTTCCTGGTGGCCGATCTGGTGGCCCAGGGCAAGTGGTCGCTGGACGATCCGCTGGCCCGGCACCTGCCGCCCGGCGCCGCGCTGCCCCGGCAGGGCGAGCGCCAGATCCTGCTGCGCGATGTGCTGACCCACAGCTCGGGCCTGCCCGCGTTGCCGCCCGGCTTCAACCCGCGCAACCCCGACGACCCCTATGCCGACCTGAGCGAGCAGGCCTTGCTGGCCGCGCTGGCCAAGGTCAGGCTGTCGCGGCCGATCGGCAGCCAGTTCGAGTATTCCAACTTCGCGATGATGCTGCTGTCGCTGGCCGTGGCGCGCAGCCATGGCAGCGACTTCGAGGACGCGCTGACGCGCCGCCTGTTCGTGCCGCTGAAGATGGACGGCGCTTTTGTCGAGCGCCCGCGCCAGCCGCGGCCACGCGCCCGGGGCCATCTGCCGTCGGGCCAGCCCACGAGCGACTGGCACATCGCCAACAACCTGGCCGGCGTGGGCATGGTGCGCGCATCGCTCGACGACATGGTGCTGTATGCCCAGGCCCAGCTGGGCCGCGCCGAGCCCGCGCTGCGGGCCAGCCTGGAGCGCACCCAACAGCGCCTGCAGGGGCAGCAGGGCATGAGCTGGGGACTGTTGGCGCTGAAGGGCCATGAGCTGGTGGCCCATGAAGGCGGCACCGGCGGCTTCTCGTCGCTGGTGGCGCTGGAGCCCAAGACCCAGCGCGCGGTGGTGATCCTGGCCGACACCAGCCTGGCGGATCTGGGCGGGCTGTCAGACCTGGGCCATGCCCTGCTCGGCGTGGAGGCGGCCCCGCTGCGCCCGCGGCGCCCGGCCACGCCCAGTGCCGAGCTGCTGGCGGCCATGCCCGGTGACTATGAGCTGGGGGGCCTGAACGCCCGCATCTGGCGCGACGGCGAGCGGCTGATGGCCCAGGCCGAAGGCCAGCCAGCCTTCGAGCTGAAGTACGACAGCGCGGGTGACTTCTACCCCGAGGCCTTCAGCGCGCTGCTGACCCCGCAATGGCGCCAAGGCCGCATCGACCGCGCGGTATGGCGCCAGGGCGGTGGGGTGCTGGAGGTCACGCGCAAGGGCACCCAGACCGCGGCCACGGCCAGCAACCCGCGCTGGAAGGACCTGGCCGGCGAGTATGTGCTGATGCCGCGCTTCACGCTGCGCGTGTTCGAGGACGCGGGCGTGCTCAAGGTGCAGGGCACCGGCCAGCCGGCGATTGCCGCCGAGCTGACCGAGGCCGGCACGCTCGAGGTCAAGGCCGTGGGCGCCATCATCGAGTTCCGCCGCGATGCCGACGGCCGGGTGGTCAGCGCGGTGCTCAAGCAGGGCGGACAGTCGCTGGAAGGCCAGCGCAAGCCGTCGCCTGCCGGCGAGTAGCGCCTGGCCCGGCCGCCGGGCTTGAGCCGGTTGCCGTGGACCTATCGGCTGAAGCGCTTGGGCCAGGGGGTCGGGGCGGGTGACTGGCACCTGCAGGCCGTGATCGGGCAGCCTGCGGGCATCGAGATCCGGGCGCATCGGGCGCGCATCACGACCCCCCTTCGACTCCTCAAGTCAAAGGATGCTGGACCCTTTGGCCGCTGCGACATTGCTGCACCGAACCATTCGAGCGGATGCGAGCGATGTGCACCCAAGCAGGCGACGAGCCTTTCTCGTGCAGGGCAGGCCCGGTCGATGGCATCTGGCCGCCGGCCGTCATCACGCTGGCGTTGGCGCTGCTGACGGGATGCACCATCCTCAACCCGATGTCGCTGAGCGACACGGATCGCCGCTTTGCGCTGCCAGGCCCGAAAGCGGCCGGCACGGCGGAAGCGTCAGATGCCGGCGCGGCCTGTCGGCCTGGCGCCGCGGACGGTGCTTGCGAGCCGCGTCCGGCCCAACTCGACCACTACGTGGGCACGCTGGCCCAGGCCATGTGGGAACTGGACCTGGCGCGGCGGGCGCTCACCCGTGATGCGCTGGAGCGCAGTCGCCTGAACAGCAGCTTCAACGCGCTGACCTGGCCTGCCGTCGCGTTCGCTGCGGCCAAGCGGCTGCGCGATCCAGGCTGGAGCCCCCGCGATGCCGTGGCCCTGGGCTTCGCCACCTACCATCTCCTCGGCGAGGGCGTCCCCGAGCGTGATCGCGTGTACCTGCAGACTGCCAACCGCCTGGCCTGCAGCCTGATGGTGTCCGAGGCCTATCTTTACGAGAAGACCCCGCCGGTTGCCGATGCACCCGAAGGCTTCGGGCTTCGGCGCCACGCCAATGCGCTGCGGCTGGCACTGAAGTCGCACGAAAGGCACCGCGCCACCGTGGTGCCACAGCTCAAGCTGGCGCCTGGCAAGACGCCGCCCGAAGCGCTGCACCCGGTACATGCACTTCGTCTGCAAGCCATCGGCAAGGCGCCGGGCGCGATCGGCACATCCGATCCGGCCACGCCCTTCCTCGATGCCCTAGGCCAGACCGAAGTTGCCAGCCGTGCCACCTACAGCCTGGCGCTGCAGGTCGAGGAGGACGTGCTGGACGCCGGCACCCGTCTGCGCCACCAGCACAGCCGCATCAAGAGCGCGATGTTTGCCGAGCTGCAGAACCGGGCGCCGGCGCCGTCTGATCCGCTGGCTGCGGCGCGTCAGATGGTTGCGGCGCTGGACAGCGCGGTGGCACGCAAGACCGAGGCCGACCAGCAGGCCACGGCCGCGGGCAAGGCCCAGTCACGGAAGGCGGCGGACAACGCCACCTGGGAGCCCACGCCCGCGCGGCTGAAAGGGTTCTCGGAAGACGCCATCAAGGCGGTCACGGTGTTCTGGTGGGAGCAGGAGATTCCGCTGCGCCAGGCGCGCCGCGACACGCAGGACTGGCTGGATGCGCACCAGCGCCGCGTGGCGGCCTACCGCAAGGAAGCGCGAAACCTGGGCTGCGGGGATGACGACTTTGCCGCCTTCATCACCCAGCTGGCGGTTCGTGTGGCGGTGCCGGCGCCGGCCGCGTCGTCTTCGGGCGCCGGCAGTGGCGGTGAATCGGGCCCGCCGGCCAGCGGCAGCAGCAAGCCATGAGCCTGCGTCTGACACGCGGCGGCCGGCATGGCCGACCGCTGCATCGCACCCGCCAGAACGCCGGCATTCGCCCTGCCAGGCACCCGGCCCTGGCCGCCCTGGCCTGGGCCGATGGCGTGCTGGCGCAGCGCCACCAGGGGCAGGTGGTGCGGGCCCCCGACTGGCTGTGCAGCGACGCGGTGCAGTCGCTGGAGCTGCCACTGGACCTGGCATGCGGTGACGTGTCGCCACTGGTGGTGTGCTTGCGCGACGGCGTGTCGGCGCGCGGCCTGCCCACCGAGCTGCGCCTGCCGGGTGTGCAGGGCGCGGCCTGGCCGCTGCAATGGGCCCGTGCGCCGCGTTGTCGCGCGCAGGCCGAGGCACCGTCGCTCACGCGGGGCCGGGGCGGGCAGACCGGCACCGCCGCCGCGCTGGTGCGCGACCGGCTGGCACCCGAGCGCCAGTACCTGCTGACTTGCGCACATGTGGTGGCGCCGGATGCGACGGCCCGCGCCGGCGATCAGGTCTCCGTGGCGCTGGCGGGCAGCACCTGGTCGGGCCGGCTGTGTGAGTGGCAGCCCGCGCTGGGCCAGGGCTGCCCCGCCTCCGAGCTCGATGCCGCGCTGGTCGAGATCGACGCTGCCACCTTGCAGCGCCTGCTGCAGGCGCTGCAGGCGCAGGCCGATGCGTGGCTGCCCACCGGGCTGGACGATCTGATCGAGGCCGACCGGCCGGTGGCCCTGCAGCGTTGCGCCGCCCAGGGGGCCGCGCCGCTGGGCGGGCGGCTGGCCTCGTTCTGGTCGGGTGAAGTGCTGGTGGATGAGGACGACTACCCCGACTACTTCCTGCAGCGCGCCATCGGCTACCGCACCGACCCGGCCACGCAGCCCGGCGACAGCGGTGGCGCCGTGTGGAGCCGTGGCGACCAGTTGCTGGGCATGCATGTGGCGGGGCTGGACGCGGGCGCCAGCCGCTTCGGGGCCAATGCCGTGCTGCTGCGCGTGAAGCCGGCGCTGGACTGGTTTGCCGTGAAGCCCTGGCTCCGTCACGACCCGGCCACCATGACCGAGGCCGACCGCCCTGTGCACCCGCTGGACGAACTGGACACCGCCGACCCGCCCACGCCTGACCAGGGCGACGATGCGGCGCGTGACCTGCTGGTGATGACGCAGACGCTGTGGGCCGAGGCGCGTGGCGAGAGCGATGAAGGCATGGAGGGCGTGGCGGCCGTCATCTTGAACCGGCAGCGAGCGGCCTGGCGTGGCGCCCGCACGGTGGCCGATGTGTGCCTGGCCAGGTGGCAGTTCAGCTGCTGGAACCCCGGTGATCCAAACCGTGCGGCCATCGCCCGCGTGACCCGGGCCCCTGACCCGGCCTTCGGCCGCGCACGGGCCGTTGCGCGCCGTGCACTGGGCCTGGAGGGGCCGCCCATCCTCGCGTTGCCGCCCGGCGTGCGCCATTACTTCGCGGTGTCGATGCGGCAGCCGCCGGCCTGGGCCCGCAACCGGGTGCCCTACCAGCAGATCGGTCGCCATGTGTTCTACGCCGACATCGCCTGACCGGAGCCGCCCAGCATGGACAGTCTGCTCGACAACGTCTTCATCGACATCGCCATCGCGTTTGCACTGACCTACGCGCTGCTGTCACTGCTGGTGATGCGGGTGCAGGAAAGCTGGCACGGCAACCTGCGCGCCGGCCGGGTGCACAACCTGCACCGCATGCTGGAGGAAGCGCTGATGGGCGACCGCGGGCTGGTCGAGCAGCTGCTGGACAACCCGCTGCTGGGCGCGCTGTACACGGCCAAGGCGGCGCGGCCCGGCCACTGGTGGGGCCTCAGTGCCGAGGGGCCGTCGGAGATCCCGCCCGAGCTGTTCACCCGCGCGCTGCTGATGGAACTGAGCGCGACAGGCCGCCCGCCGCGCGAAGACGGTTTCACGCCCGCCAGCTTTGTCGACGAGCTCGAGAAGGCCGCCCCCGCCCAGAGTTCGCGCAGCCGGCTGGCACGGGCACTGCGCGGCCTGCTGCAGGGCCACGAGGGCGACTGGAGCGGCTTCGAGACCGCCATCTGCGGCTGGTACAGCGCCATCGGCGAGCGTGCCCGCGGCTGGTGGAAGCGCCGCAGCTCGATGGTGGGCTTCTGGATCGCGGTGCTGGTGTGCGCGCTGCTGAACGTCGATGCCGGCCGCATTGCGTCGGCCTTTGGTGAGGATGCCGACCTGCGCCGGTCTTTCGTGCGCCTTGCCGAAGGCGTGCAGGATGTGCGCGAGCAGGACGCCCGCGCCGCCGCGGCGGCCACTGCCGCCTCGGTGCCGGCCGCACCCGGCACGGTGGCGGTGGTGGTCGATCCCGCCACGCGTGCGGTCTCGCGCATGGTGGATGCGATCGCGCGGCTGCGCACCGCCTTTGACCGCGACAAGGCCATCCGGGCCTATGGCTTTTATGCCAGCGACTTTGCGCTGTGCGGGCTGGACGTGGAAGCGCAGCTGCTGCCCAAGCGCGCCAGCGAGCCTGCCGGGGGCAGCGAACAGGAAGGTCGCTACCTGTCGAATGCCGACACCTGGCAGACGGTGCTGCCGATGATGCTGTCGCGCATCGAGACGGCCGTGCGTGGCGAGGCCATCGAGCGCCTGGCGGCGTCCGCCAGCGCGCCGAAGGCGCGTGGCGACGATGGCGGGCCGATCGAGCCGGCACGCGCGCTGCGTGACGCCCAGCGCTGCGTCACCGAGATCTCGGCCTGGGTGCGGGCGGCCAGCGGCGTGGGCAGCCAGGCCGAAAGCCAGCGCCTGATGCGCGAGGCCGCCGTGGCCCTGGAGGACACCAAGTCGGCCTTGCAGACCCTGGTGCGCACGGCCGAAGCCGGCCTGAATGCACGCCAGCTGTTCAGCGCCGACCCCCAGGCGTACGACGACTGCGCGCGCACCACGCCCACATCGCTGGCCGCGTTGCAGCGCTGCGTGCGGGCCAGGCAGAACCCGGTGAACCGGCTGCCGATCGGCCTGACCGTTGCCAACCGCCATGCGCAGTTCTGCCGTGCCGTAGAGGTGTGCGATGCCCAGCCGGCTGCTGCGGCCTCGGCCGCCAGCCTGGGCTGCAGCCAGCCGCCCGCCGACAGCGCGTCGTGGACGGGCTGGCTGTGCACCGGCCAGGCCCGGTCCATCCCGCAGCTCGGCGTGCCGGCCTTCCGGATGCAGTACGGTGGCGCCACCGGCTTGCTGGCCTGGGCGGCCGGCATCCTGGTCTCGGCGTTCTTCGTGTCGCTGGGCGCGCCGTTCTGGTTTGATCTGCTCAGCAAGGTCATGCGGGTTCGCGCCAGCGCCGCAGCCCGGCAGGACGACGATGCGGCGCTGCGGGGCGAAGGCAGCCAGCCCTTGCCGGCGCCGGCCCCGTCGCCGTCTGCGGCGGCGCCGTCACCCGCGGCAGGGCCACCGGGCCGCAACCGCCCGCTGCCGCTGGTGGTGGGCGCCGACAACGAGTTCGAAGACCAGCTCACGGTGCGCGAGGTGCAGGCCCTGCAGCAGGCGCTGGGCGTGCCGGCCACGGGTGAGCTGGACAGCGCCACGCGTGCCGCCATCCTGTCGCAGAGCCGCGAACGCGGGCTGGGTGAGACCAGCCTGCTCACCAACGCCACCTACACGGCGCTGGTCGGGCGCCCGGCCAGCCAGGCACGACAGCCCGCCGCCGGCCTGCCATCGGGCCGGCTGCGCCGTGGCGAGGCCAACCCGATGGTGCCGCTGCTGGTGAAGCATCTGCAGACGCGCATGGCCGCCTTCGGTCAGAAGGTGGACCCTGCCGCCACCACACTCGACGCCGAGCTGCGCGCCCTGTGCGTGCTGTGGCGCTACAAGACCGACGCCACCACGCCCGTCCGCAACCGGAAGGTGTTCACGATGGCGCGCGAACAGCCGGCCCAGCTTGACGAGGTGGACCAGGGCCTGCTGCAGCAGATTGCCAGCCCGGGCGCCACGCCCTTGGCGCGCGAAGCCCAGCCGTGGATGGACTGGGCGCTGGGCGAGCTGGGCCAGGTCGAGGCCAAGGGCGCCAGCCGCGCCACCAGCAACCCCCGGGTGTGCGAATACCTCGATGCCATCGGCTCCAGCCTGGGCGACAAGGGCGACACCACGGCCTGGTGTGGTGCCTTCGTGACCTGGGTGCTCAAGCGCCACGCCGCCGAGGGCGCGGGCCGCGCGCTGACACTGCCCGGCACGCCGGAAGGCGCGCGCAACTGGATCTCGTGGCCATCGGCCGCCGCACAGCGCGCCGGCGCGCCCCAGCCAGGCGATGTGGTCGTGGTCAACATGCCCAACGGCAAGCACCATGTGGGCTTTGCACTCGACTGCGACGCCCCGACCGGCCTGGTCTGGCTGCTTGGCGGCAACCAGAACGATGGCACCTGCGTCTGCCTGTCGCGCTTTGCGCTGGCCGATGTGGCCTGGGCCGCCCCCCCGTTCTGACGGCCATGCCCCCACGCTGAGGTGCCGCGGCAGTGCGGTGTGCGCGGCGCACAGGCCGCCCGGTGTTCATGAACCGCTTCTCGTCCAGCAACCGGCGGCGTGACATGCGGCGTGATCGGTGGCGTGTTGAGTGACGTGTTGAGTGACGTGACAGGTGCGGCCGTCTGGCCCGACCCGAAGGACGGGCATCCGGGGTCCATGCCCTGGCGCCCGGCCGCACCGGCCGGGGCGCCAGCCACCGGCTGTGGCGGCATCAGGCGGCCGGCAGCGCCGCGCGTTCCCACACTTCGGTGCAGCGCAGCAGCGGCAACAGCGCGTCGTTCAGCACATCGTGCGGTGTGGCCAGAGAGGCCAGGTCGAAGGGTGCGAGAAGCTCGGACGTCGGTGCCGGCAGCGGCGATGCCGCGGCGGGCCCTGCCGGCGGCGCTTGGCCCAGCGGGGCGCCCAGCGCCAGCCACAGCTCGCCGTGGCTGGTCTGCCGGCCATGCACGCCAATGTCGCCGTGCGCGGGTGCGTACGCCAGCATGTCCAGGGTGGACATGCGCGCCGGGCCGGCCAGATCCGGCCAGCCGCCATCGCCCAGGCTGCACACGGCCTGGCCATCGTGCATCACCTGCCGGCCGTCCAGGCACCAGGCGCCGGGCATCGGCGCATTTGCGCCTGCCTCCACCTGCAGCGTGCGGCCGTCCCACAGCACCGCCACCAGCAGCTGCAGCAAGGTCAGACGCTCAGCCTGCCGCACCACCACGCGGGTGCCCTCGGGATGGGCCCGCAGCAGCTGGGCCCACACCTGCGCGCCGCTCCAGATGGACGCCGCACTGCGCAAGCCGCTGGCGTCAACGAACAAGGGCTCGGCGCGGCCGACCAGCCGTGTCCTCAGCAAGGGGCGCCATGCGCCCTTTGCGGGGCCCGGCTCGGTGGATCCGCGGCTTGACAGGAAGGTGGTCATCGGCTCGGTTCGGCAGGCGGTGGCGCAAGGCGGGCAAGCCGCGCCTCTGCGCGAAGGCTAGCGCCGCCGCCCAGCCCCAAAACCATGAAAAAGTGATCGAAACGCAGCGGTGATGCCTCAAGTCCCGCGTTGATCTGTCGAGATCACGCAGGTACGCCTCTCGAGGCCACCGCTAGGCGTTTCACCGGTGACCGATGACGACTGCATGCAGCGTCAACGGCAGCGCATCCAGTGCTCGCGTCAGGGGCAAGTCAACCCGCAACCCCTGGCGCACCCATGAACCTGTCACACCACAACGCGGCCGCAGATTCGATCGAGTCACTGCGGGAATCCCTGGCCAGCCTGGAACAGCAGCTGGTGTGTCTCTACGCCGACAAGGAACGCGACAACAGCGTGTCCTTCTCTGCGGACGAGTCGCTGGCAGCGCTCTACGAGGACAAGCAGCGGCTGAGCGCTCGCACGATCGCCGATCTGCGCGAGACCGTCGAGAACCTGACCGCGCAGCTGGCCGACTTCTACGCCATGCGCGAATCCGGCGCCGACAACGCCGACGGCCTGCTGGCCACCATCGACGGGCTGAACCAGCAGCTGCATGCGCTGTACGAAGAGCGCGAACTGGACGAGCAGGGCCGCCTGCTGCCCGAAAGCGGCATCGATGCGCTGCGCGCCACCGTGCAGTCGTTCGAGGCCCAGCTGGCCGCGTTCTACGAAGAAGGCGCCGGCCTCACCGTGGGCCACCGCGAAGCCGCCTGCATGGCCGAAAGCCTCACCGAGCAGGTGGCCGTGCTGCTGGAAGAGCGCAACGACCTGGCACAGGAAAACGAGCAGCTCAAGGCCGACATCCTCACGACAAAGCGGCGCGCGCGCGAAATGATCGACGCGCTCGTGTCGCAATCGCTCAACTGACGCTGTTCAGTTGTTACCCCCCCCGGTCCGGCGAACAGCAGCATGACGTCCAGCCCGGTTCCACCTCAAGCCCCCTCTGACAGTTTGGAGTGACCATGTCTTTCGTTACACCGCAGTTCATCTCCCAGATCCCCTCCGTCGACCGCGGCACGGCAGATGCACAGCCCTACGGCGTTGTCCAGGTGGATGACCAGGGCGTCATCAAGCTCTACAACAAGTGGGAGTCCGAGATGGCCGGCGTGCCCATCTCGTCGGCCGAAGGCAGCAACTTCTTCACCCAGGTGGCCGCCTGCACGAACAACCGCCTGGTGTTCGGCAAGTTCAAGGACGGCGTGGCGCGCAACGACCTGGACACCGAGTTCAACTACACCTTCACCTACAAGATGAAGCCGACGAACGTGCGCATCCGCATGCTGCGCCATGCGCCGTCGGCCTCGAACTGGGTCTTCGTGAGCATGCGCGCCGCCTGAGCGGCAGGCACCGGGCCACCGGGCCCGCCAGCACCCCCACGCCACAGAACCCCAGAACGGAACCCATCCATGAGCTACGACCTTCCACAACGCCTGTCCCAGATTGCCGATGCCGACACCGTGTCGGCCAGCACGAACGCGTTCCTGGCTGCCGTCGACATCGCCGAGCATGCCCGCAGCATGGTCCAGCACGAGTCGGCGAGCACGGCCGTCCAGATTCGCACGCTGGCCGAGGCCATGTGCGACCCCGAGGACGCCGACGAGCTGTACGGCGCACTCGCCTCGCTGTGGCTTGAGCTGCGCCTGCAGTGGCAGCGCCACAACGACGTGGCCAACTACGACCTGATGCGCAACGGCGAAGCCAAGCCCATCGACCTGGTGCGCGGCAGCGTCAGCTCGTACTTCTTCCAGCGCATCGAATCCCTGTTGCAGCCCGACCAGATCCAGTGCCTGAACCAGAAGGCGCTGACCATCATCGACAGCCTGCGCCAGGAAGTCGTGAACCCGGCCGAGACGGTGTGATGGAACTGCTGCGCTTCATCAAGGGGCTGTTGGGCTGGCCTCGGCGCTCTGTGGAGCAGGCGCCTGAAGCGCAGCGCGATTGGCAGCATTCCGAGCCATCGGCCGGTGCCGACCGGCCGGCCGCCCCGGCGGCGCCCGTGCTGGATGCGCTGGCGCACTGGCAGGCGCAACGCGGCCTGCTCAGCCGCCTGGTCGACGAACATGCGCCCGGCGTGCCCGACGCCCGCGCGCTGGTCGAGCTGCTGGACAGCGACTCCGACGAGCTGATCCGCCAGCTGCCAGCGTCGGCGCGCGAGGCGCTGGCCATGTGCGACGACCCGAACCTGCCGCGGTCGCGCCTGGTCGCCCATCTGGCGCGTGACCCCAGCCTGATGGAGTCCATGCTGCGCATGGCCAACAGCAGCGCCTTCAGCGCCGGCCGCGAACCCGTGCTCGGCATGGAGGCGGCGCTCGACCGCATCGGCCTGACCCAGGCCCGCGGTGTGCTCACCGCCTGCTGCGCCAGCAACCTGCTGTCGCTGCCCGGCGGCCAATACAACGCCATGGCGGCCCAGGTGTGGTCGCACATGATCCGCACCGGCCCCATCGCGCAGTGCCTGGCACCGGCCCTGTCGGTCAACCCCGACGAGGCCATGACCCTGGCGCTGCTGCATGACGTCGGCAAGCTCATCGTCTTCGACCGCCTGTCGGTGCTGCGCGCCACGCGCCGGCGCAGCATCGAGCTGCCGCCGGACTTTTTCCAGGCCCTGCTGGGCGCGGCGCACGAGCCGCTGGGCGCCCTGGCCGCACAGCGCTGGCAACTGGGCCAGCGCGCGGTGGCGGCCATCGGCAATCACCACCGCCAGGTGCCATCGCTGCGCCACGAGCCCCTGTCGGAGGCGCTGTACCTGGCCGACGTGGTGGACCATGCCATGTCGCACCACGAAATGGCCGACCTGAACGAGGTCTGGTCCAGGGGTGCGCTGTCGGCGCCCCGGCCGCGCATCGAGGCCATCCTGAAGCGCTGGACCGCCGTTCCCGCCTGACACGCCACACGCTATGCCGACGAGACTCACAGGCGCACTTGCCGCACTGGATCCCCAGGTCCTGGGACGCCAGGCGGAATCGATGCTGGCCGCCATGGGGGCCGACGGACCGGGCGCGCCACGGCGCCTGGCCGACCACTACCTCGCCCACATCGAGGGCGTGGCGCAGGCCCTGCGCGACATGTGCCCCGATGGCGACATCTACGAGCTGCCCCAGGCCCTGGCCAATGCCTGGCTGGAGCTGAAGCTGATCTGGAACCGCTGCAACCAGCAGATGCAGTACCAGAACATGCAGGACGGCGCCTCGCCTGGCCTGATGGTGGCCGGCGCCCTGCTGGGCGAGCTGCTGGAGACCCTGCACCAGTTTCTGGACGTGGACAGCCAGCTGCTGGTGGACAAGATCGGCGCCGACCTGTTCGAGACCGCCCACCGCGCCGCCGAGCAGAACGGCCGCCTGCTGGAACGCATGAGCAGCGCCAGCGACGGTGCCAACCGCGCGGTGGAGGCCCTGCTGATGGCCATGGACCAGGTGCAGAAGCAGCTCGAGGCGCCCGACGCCCGGCGCGAGCTGGACAAGGCCGTGGAGGTGGTGGTCGAGGAGATCGAACGCGCCCTGGTGCTGACCGGCGAGGACATCGGCGGTGCGCTCGAGGCGCGTCTGCTGAAGGCGCTGGACGGCTCCGCGCTGCGCGTGGTGCCACGACTGCAGGGTTTCGACCGCAAGACCTGCCTGCCGCCCGACGTGGCGCGCCTGCTGGTGAACCTGAGCGAGGACTGGGTGCTGGCCCTGAAGGCCACGGCCCTGAACCGCAGCGCCGACGAACGCATGGCGGCGCAGCAGGCGGCCTTCGTGACCCTGCAGATCCAGATCGGCATGGACGGCGGCGACGTCGTGCTGAGCTTCAGCGACGACGGTGACGGCACCGTGGTGTATGCGCGCAACCAGCCGATGGACGCCATGCACAACCTGCGCCTGGACCTGACCCAGACCGCCGGGCGCGGCAGCCGGCTGGAGGTGCGCTGCAGCCTGCGCAGGGTGAATGACTACCTGGTGGTGCGTTCCATCGACGACGCGGCCGACGGCTGGCTGGCCGTGCCCTTGAGCGCCGTGGAGTCGATCGAGCAGCGCAGCCCCGACCACCTGCGCCTGCGCGGCCGGGCGCTCACCGCCCGCGACAGCGGCGAAGCCATCCCTGTTGCCGATGCCGGGCAGCTGATGTTCAACGTCCACAACGCCCAGCGCCCGCAGGACGCCTATGTGATCGTGCAACCGGCCAGCGGGCAGCGCATGGCCTTGCGCGTGTCGGGCATCGAAGGCACGCGCCGCGCCGCCATGCATGCCGTGCCCGAGGGCCTGAATGGCGCCCGGCTGCGCGGCTTCATCCAGTCCGAGAGCCGGGTGATCGGCGTGCTGGATCTGGCCGAGATCAGCCGCCTGCAGACCGGCGCCTGCCCGGCCTGAACGCGGCGATTTGCGGGCGTTTGCGGCATCGCTTGCCACGATGCCGCTCACCTTGTAAAGGCCACACTGCCACCTGCAGCACCCATCTCCGGCCGACGCAGCCCCGGCATGGCCGGGCCGCCCACCCTGCGGAGCACGACATGGACCTTCTGGAACACCCCCCGGCTGCGGCCACGCGCGCAGCGCAGCCCTGGCATCTGCAGCCCGGCGCGCTGGTGCGCTTCGTGGCCGATCTGGTGGTGGATGAAACCGCCCACCTGCGCCCGGGCGCCGCAGCCCTGCCCGCCGGCCCCTGGCCGCTGCAGACCCCGCTGGGCGAGGACGGCCTGGGGCTGGACTCGCTGGAGCGCATGTCGGTGGCGGCCGCGCTGAGCGAGGCGCTGCACCTGCACGAAAGCGGCGCCGAAGACCTGCTGACCACGCACACCACCTTCGGCGACTGGCTGCAGATCACCGCGCAGGCGCTGGCGCAGTTCGACGCGCGCCTGACCTTCCGCACCTCGGGCAGCAGCGGCCAGCCCAAGCCCTGCACGCACAGCCTGGCCGATCTGCAGCAGGAGATCCGCTTCCTGGCCGGCCTGTTCATCGGCGCCCAGCGCGAGCCGCTGCACCGCGTGCTGGCCGCCGTGCCGGCTCACCACATCTACGGCTTCCTGTTCACCGTGCTGCTGCCGGCCGAACTGGGCCACCTGCCTGTGCAGGATGTGCGCCGCGTCACCGTCAACCACCTGCCCCGGCGCCTGGCCGCGGGGGATCTGCTGGTGAGCCACCCCATGCACTGGGCGCTGCTGGTGCGCCATGCCGGCGCCTTGCCTGCCGGGGTGGTGGGCACCACGTCCACCGCGCCATGCCCCGACGCCACCGCGCAGGCGCTGGCCGCGCTGGGCCTGCAGCGCCTGGTGCAGGTGTATGGCAGCTCCGAGACCGCGGGCATCGCCTGGCGCGACGCCCCTGCCACCGCCTACGAACTGATGGCGCACTGGACACGGCCTGACGGACAGGCCCACGAACTGCTGCGCCTGTCGAGCCATGCCGCGCCGCGCAGATTCGCGCTGCAGGACGCGCTGGATTGGCACGGCCCGCGCCGTTTCAGCGTGGCCGGCCGCCTGGACCAGGCCGTGCAGGTGGGCGGCACCAACGTGTTCCCGTCCCGGGTGCGCGACGTGCTGCTGCAGCACCCCGATCTGGCCGAAGCCGCCGTGCGGCCCATGACCGTGAACGACAGCACCCGGCTCAAGGCCTTCGTCGTGCCCAGGCCCGGCGCCGACACCGCCGATCTGATCCAGCGGCTGGACACCTGGCTGGCGCCCCGGCTGAGCGCTGCCGAGCGCCCGCGCGCCTTCGCCATGGGCACCGAACTGCCGCGCAACGCCCAAGGCAAGTTGGTCGACTGGGTATGAGCCCGCCGGGCCGCCCCAAGGGCGAATACCGGAAGGCACAGCCTGAAGGTGCCCCAGTGAGCGCGAAGCGCTGAAGCCGGCAGAACGAGCCGCGGTGTTGCAGCGCCCGCTTGCGCGTTGCTGCAGCAAGCGCCTGTGCGGCCAGGCGCCCCGGTGATCCAGCGGCCTCACCCGCCAATGCATGCCGGACGGGCAGCATCACCACCTTCCGGGGTCAGGCGCTCTTGTGCTGCGGCACATGGCGGCAGCACCGAACGGAATCACCAGCGCACGGCCCAGGCCACTGCGCGATCCGGCCACCTGGCGGAAAGGGATCGGTGTTCTGGCCCGTGCCGGCATGGCCGACTCGATGGCCTCAAGCGCGCGCTCGGCCGTGTTCAGGTTTTCGGCGAACTCGGCACGCTGAAGCAAGTGGTCGCAGGGCCTCCACCGGTCGGCCCGCGCTTCGGGTGCGACGATGACGTCGAAGCTCGTGCCCCGGTGGGCCGGCGCCTGTGCTGCCATGCACGGCGCCGGGCAGCCCGCCGCGTTCGCCATGCGTCGACCACCGTGTCCGCTGGCACCCGGCACCCGCCCGCCGGAACCGGGCCCATGCGCTGGGTGACCTGCGCCAGTGGTCTTGTGCACAAGGTGGCCCGCCAGCACTTCGGCAGCAACGTCAGCGGCCACAAGGCCTGCCGGTCTGCGTGCAGGTGGCTGGCGGGTGGCTGGTGCGCCGGCCGCGGCGCCTCAGGCCTGCAGTGCCACTTCCTTCTTCAGCATCAGGATCGCGGTGACCACGGCGCTCGACGCCTTGCTGTAGGGCGTGCCCGCATCGAGCATCTTCTCGGCGTTGACATAGTCGCCGGCATTGATGGCGCCGGCCACCCGGCCGGCCTCGCGGTGAAAGGCCGCATGCTGGGTGACGCAGGCGCTCAGCGCGGCCAGGCCGGCATGGCGCTGCCTGGCCTCGCCGTGCAGCCACTTGCCGAGCGCGCAGCAATCGTCGCGGCCGATCACCTGGGCGTCCACGAACTCCTTCTTCGTGATCGCCAGGCGCAGCCTGAGCTTCCATTCGCCATGCGTCTGCGAGGCCTTGTCGAGGTCCATGTCGTCTCCGTCGGTCTGAGGTTGAGCGCGCCACGCCAGCCGCCATGGCCGAGCGCGCACGGGCGCGACCAGTGATATCGGCCGATCGGCGCCGAACTTGAGCGCGCCCCTCGAGAGCAACGTGGCGCACGCGTGGCCGGATGACCCGGCGACCGGGTGACCGCGTTCGGGCGGTGCCGTCCTACAGGCCGGCGGGCGGGTGGCCCACCGGGCAGGCCGCGGCGGGGCGCTGCAATGCCGCCAGGCCCTTCCCATCCCGCACCATGCCTGCCCCCGCCCCCGCCCCCGCCCTTGCCCGTGTCCGTGTCCGTGCCACGCCAGCCCTGCCCCAGCCGCCGGGCCGCCGCATGGACGCCGGGCCGCTGCTGCGCGCGGCATGGCGGGGCTGGGTCGACGACAAGGCCTCCAGCATGGGCGCGGCGTTGGCGTACTACATGCTGTTCTCGATGGCGCCGCTGCTGCTGATCGCGATCTCGGTGGCCGGCCTGGTGTTCGGCGCCGATGCGGCGCGTGGCGAGATCGTGCGCCAGCTCACCGATGTGGTCGGCAGCGAGGCGGCGCTGGCCGTGCAGCGCCTGCTTGACAGCGTCAGCCGCCCGGCCGAGGGCTGGGCCGGCGCGCTGGGTGGCCTGCTGCTCACGCTGCTGGGCGCCACCAGCGTGCTGGCCGAACTGCAGGACGCGCTCGACCGCATCTGGCGGGCGCCAGCCCCGCCGCAGCAGGCCTGGTGGCTGCTGCTGCGTGCGCGCCTGCTGTCGTTCGGGCTGATCCTTGGCCTGGGCTTCCTGATGACGGTCTCGATGCTGGCCAGCGCCGCCATCGCCGCGCTGCAGGCCTGGTCGGCCGCGCGGCTGGCCCACCTGGGCACGGTGATGGCGGTGCTGAACCTGGTGCTGAACTTCGTGTTCGTGACCCTGCTGTTCGCGATGATCTACAAGCTGATGCCGCGCGTGCGCATCGCCTGGGCCGACGTGTGGACCGGTGCGTTGGTCACCGCGGTGCTGTTCACCGTGGGCCGGCTGCTGATCGGCGCCTACCTGGCCAACAGCGCGCTGGTCTCGGGCTTCGGGGCGGCCGGCTCGCTGGCGGCCATCCTGGTGTGGGTGTACTACTCGGCGCAGATCTTCCTGCTGGGCGCCGAGTTCACCTGGGCCTATGCCCATCACGCCGGCTCGCGCCGTGCGGCGCCGTCCTACAGCGCGGCGCCACCGGCGCCGATGCCTGGGCCCGGCCCCGGCCCCTAATCTGCCCCCACCGCCGGGCTGCTGCACCTGCCGAGTCCGGTGATGCCGCCCGCCCCCACCTTCTTCCGGAGATCCGCATGAACGCCCACAAGATCCACCACCCCCAGCATGGCCCGCGCGAGGGCGGCGACTACAGCCTGGCCCTGGACATGGGCGCGCTGGATGCCGCACGCCAGCAGGCCGGCGATGGGGCGCTGACGCCGCGCCACAGCCCCTGGTGCGACAGCATCGTGAAGCTGCTCAATGACGCGCTGGCCACCGAGCTGGTGTGCGTGCTGCGCTACAAGCGCCATCACTTCACCGCCCACGGGCTGGCCTCGCCGGCAATTGCCGCCGAGTTCCTGGTGCATGCCAACGAGGAGGCCGCGCATGGCGACCTGCTGGCCGCGCGCATCGTGCAGCTTGGTGGCGCGCCCGATTTCTCGCCCGCCACGCTGCTGGCGCGCAGCCATGCCGGCTACGACGAATCCAGCGGCCTGAAGGCCATGGTGCGTGCCAACCTGGTGGCCGAGCGCGTGGCGGTGGAAAGCTACCGCCAGATGATCGCGCTGGTGGGCGACAAGGACCCCACCACGCGCCGCCTGCTCGAAGGCATCCTGAGCGACGAGGAGGCCCACGCCGACGAACTGGCCGACATGCTCGCAGAGTGATGCGCCGGGCCGTGCCGCTGCGGGCCCTGGCCGGCGCGGCCACGGCCCTGGGCCTGGATCTGCTGCTGTCGGGCTGCGCCATTGGTGCCATCGCCGCTGGCCAGGGCGCGCTGGCCGCCACCGCGGTGCCGGCCAGCGTGTCGGCGCGCAGCGTGGCCGGGGCGGTGGACGTGACCGGCCGCCGCGGCCGCATGGGCGCCGCCCAGCGCGAGGCGCTGATCCGGCAGCTGGGTGCCCAGGGCAGTGCCAACGACCTGAACCGCCACCTGCTGGCCATGGCGGCCCTTGGCGAGGTGGATCTGCACGCGCACAACGAGGCCGTGCTGCTGATCGACGGGCCACGCAGCTTTGCGGCGATGTTCGCGGCCATCGCGCAGGCCCGCCACAGCGTGCTGCTGCAAAGCTACATCATCGACGATGCTGCACTCGCCCAGCGCCTGGCCGCCCTGCTGGTGCGCAAGAAGGCCCAGGGCGTGGGCGTGGCCGTGCTCTACGATGACCTGGGCTCGATCGGCACGCCGCGGCACTTTCTCGCCACGCTGAAGGCGGCCGGCATCGCCACCTGTGCCTTCAATCCGCTGAGCCCGTTCAGCCCGCACACCGGCTACTGGAGCATCTCGCACCGCGACCACCGCAAGATCCTCAGCGTTGACCGCGCCACCGGATTCACCGGCGGCATCAACATCAGCGCGGTGTATGCCTCGGGCTCGTTCGGCCGCGTGCGCGTGCGCAGCGAGGCCGACACCCAGCGCAGCGGCTGGCGCGACACCCAGGTGCGCCTGCGCGGCACGGCCGTGGCGGCGCTGGAAGACCTGATGCGCGACACCTGGGCCAGCCAGGGCTGCCGCGGCGCGCTGCCTGCGCTGGCACGGCCCGGGCCGCTGCCGGCCGCCGCGGCCGATGTGGTGCGCATCGTGCCGTCAGGCCCCGGCGAGGCCGAGAGCCGCATCTACCAGATGCTGCTGCACGCCATCGACACCTCGACCACCAGCGTGCACCTGACGATGGCCTACTTTGCGCCGGGCCAGGAGATGATCGACGCGCTGTGCGAGGCCGCGCAGCGCGGCGTCGACGTGCGCCTGGTGCTGCCCTCGGTCAGCGATTTCGCGCCGGTGCTGCATGCCGGGCGCAGCCACTACCAGCGCCTGCTCGAGGCCGGCGCCAGGCTCTACGAGCTCGATGACGCGGTGCTGCATGCCAAGACCGCGGTGATCGATGGCGTGGTCTCGACCGTGGGCTCGAGCAACATGGACTGGCGCAGCTTCGTGGCCAACAACGAGGTCAATGCGGTGGTCTTCGGCGAGCGCTTCGGTGCGGCCATGGCCGAGGTGTTCCAGCAGGACCTGGTGCGCTCCACCGCGGTGGATGCGGCGCAGTGGGCGCAGCGGCCGCTGATGCAGCGCGCGCGCGAGGCGCTGGCGCGCCTGTTCGAGCGCTGGTGGTAGTGGGTGGTCGCTGCTGCGAGGGCTCGCGGTGCAGGTAGCTGTCCTACAGCGCCGTGTCGGGTTCTCCGATGCCGGGCCGCTGCAGCCGATCCTAGAGTGAAGCCATCGGAGCGCCACGACGCCGCAAGCCCTTCGCGGCGCGGCATCCGAGCCCCGGCCCGGCCATCGCGCCTGGCATGCCCACCCGGCCAGCCGCACCCGCGGCGGCCACCGTCACCGGAGATCCCGCCATGTTCACCCGCCATGCCCTTGCCGCCATCGTCACCGCCGTGGCCGCCCTCACCCTGCTGCCGGGCTGCGCCGTCACGCGCGGACAGTCCTCGGTCGGCGAGTACATCGACGATGCCAGCATCACCACCGCGGTGAAGGCCAAGTTCGTCGAGAACAACGCCGTCGACGCCGTGTCGATCAAGGTCGAGACGCTCAACGGCGAGGTCATGTTGTCGGGCTTCGCCAAGAGCGGCGGCGAGCGCAGCACCGCCGAGACCCTGGCCCGCGGCATCAAGGGCGTCAAGCTGGTGAAGAACCAGATCGTGGTGCGCGCCAGCTGAGCGCGCCGCCACCGCACACCACCATCCACCTCGTCAAGGAGATCGACATGAACTGGGACCGCATCGAAGGCAACTGGAAGCAGCTCAAGGGCAAGATCCAGCAGCAATGGGGCGACCTGAGCGACGATGACTTCCATGTCATCGACGGCCGGCGCGAGCAGCTGGCCGGCAAGCTGCAGGAGCGTTACGGCATTGCGCGCGACGAAGCCGACCGCCAGATCACCGACTGGCAGTCGCGCGGCGACGAGCGCTGGTTCCGCTGAGCGCCGGCCGCCCGGCGCGCCGCGGCCGGGCCGTGGCCATAATCGCGGCATGAACCGCACCGGCCGCCCGGCACGCGACAGCCGCTGGGCACGGGCCGTCGGGCGCCTGCGCCGCAGCACGGTGGCCTTTCCGCTGGCGGTGCTGGTGGCCTGTGCCATGCTGGCCATCAGCGAGCTGGGCTACCGCCAGGCCAGTGAGCAGCTCGACCGCCTGGTGCGCATGGGCCGCGACCGCATCGAACTGATGCAGATCGGCCGCGTCATCACCCTTGCCGAGACCAACCAGCGCGGCTACCTGCTGACCGGCCGCAGCGACTACCTGGTGCCCTACCGGCAGGCCCGCGCCGAGCTGGCCCGGCGCCAGCAGACGCTGGAGGCCGACTACCTGGCGCGCGGCCAGCAGGCGGGCCGCGCCGGCCTGCGCCAGCTGCAGGCGCTGATCGACGACAAGTTCGTCGAGATGCAGCTGGTGATCGACCTGCACGACCAGGGTCGCCACGAGGCCGCGCTGTCGATGGTGCAGTTCGACCGCGGCGGCGAGCTGATGCGTGCCATTCGCGCGCAGATCGACAGCCTGCTGGAGGCTGAGAACCAGGCCATCGGCCGCGGCATCGCCTCGGTGTTCGACACGCTGATGCTCAACCGCATCGGCGTCGCCTCGATGTCGGCGCTCAGCCTGCTGGTGCTGGGCATGTACCTGCGCCAGCGCCGCGCCAACGATGTACAGCAGGTGGAGCAGCAGCGCCTGATCCAGGCCGAGCGCGACCGCCTGGAGCAGGAAGTGCGCGTGCGCACGCATGAGCTCACCGCACTGACCCGCCATCTCGAGACCGCCCGCGAGGACGAGCGTGCCCGCCTGGCGCGCGAGCTGCACGACGAGCTCGGCGCACTGCTCACCGCCGCCAAGCTCGACGTGGCGCGCATCCGTCCCAAGCTGCAGCAATCGCTGCCCGAGCAGCTGCCGCGCCTGGCGCATCTGGTGGAGACGCTCAACAGTGGCATTGCGCTCAAGCGCCGCATCATCGAGGACCTGCGCCCGTCCACGCTCAGCAACCTGGGGCTGAAGGCGGCGCTGGAAATCTTGTGCAGCGAGTTCGCTGATCGCAGCGGCCTGCCGGTGGCCACCGCCATCGAGGCGCTGCCGCTGTCGCCATCGGCCGAGCTCACGGCCTTCAGGCTGGTGCAGGAGTCGTTCACCAACATCGGCAAGTACGCCCATGCACGCCAGGTGGCGGTGACGCTGGACATCGAGGACAGCTGGGCCCACCTGGTGGTGCGCGACGACGGTGCCGGCTTCGACACGCGGCACATGGGCCTGAAGAAGCACGGCCTGGTGGGCATGCGCTACCGCGTGGAGGCCGAGCAGGGCCGCCTGCTGGTCGAATCGGCCCCCGGCCAGGGCACGGCGGTGCAGGCCTGGCTGCCGATGACGCACTGAGCGCGGCCCTGTAGGCCGGGGCCTACACCGGCCGCCCCCGAACGCTGACACGCCCATGCGCCCGCGGCCGGCCGATGTCGCGCCAGCGCCTGCCTAGAGTGGAGGCATCGCGGCGGTCCTCGCCGCGAGCTGCATCCGGCACCGCTGCGGTCCGGCAACCCGGGAGATCGCCATGCTTCACTACGCCGTCGTGTTCTTCGTCATTGCGCTGATCGCAGCGCTGTTCGGCTTCGGCGGCATTGCGGCGGGCGCCGCCGGCATTGCCAAGATCCTGTTCTTCGTGTTCGTGATCATGGCCGTGGTCACCTTCCTGATGAGCCTGGCCCGCAAGAACTGACGCCGCGCGCCGCCTGCATCACCCTGCGCCCCGAACCTCCGCGGTTCGCTCCATCCTCCACCCCGCCCAAGGACTTCAGCATGAACGAGACACAGACCACCCCGAACACCTATGACGCCCTGGCCCAGCAGGCCACCGACCGGGTCGATGCCGTGATCGAAGGCGCACGCAAGGCCGCCGATGGCGCGCTCGACACCCTGCAGGACAAGGCCAGCCACCTGGCCACCGTGGCCCCCGGCGCACTGGGCCGCGCCGCGGCACAGGTGGACGAGCTGGCCCACCGCGGCGTCGAGCGCGCCCGGGCCGCCACCGACACCGCGCGCGAGCAGGCCCGCCATGCCGGCGACCGCACCGTGGCCTACATCCAGCATGAGCCGGTCAAGGCGGTGCTCATCGCCGCCGCCGCGGGGGCCGGCCTGGCCGCGCTGATCAGCCTGCTCACGCGGCGCGGGTCGGGCGGCAGGGGGGGCGACGCCACGGCCGCGCGCGGCTGAGCCTGGCGCTGCAAGGGCCAGTCCGGGCGATGCCGATGTTCCACCCGCTGATCCGTCTGCTGGCCAGCAAGCCCCATCTGGTGGCCCATCACCTGGGCGGTTATGTGGCGCTGGCCTCGGCCCAGGCCGAGGAGGCGGCACGCTCGCTGCAGGGACGGTTGCTGTGGTCGGCCGGCGCGGTGGCCGGCCTGTGCGGCGGCGCTTTGCTGGCCGGGGTGTCGCTGCTGCTGATGGCCGCCGTGCCGCTGGCCGGCATGCCGGCGCCCTGGTTGCTGCTGGTGGCACCAGGTGTGCCGCTGCTGGCTGGCGCGCTGTGCTCGGTGCAGGCGCACCGCCAGCCGCTGGCCTGGAGCCTGGCGCCGATGCGCGAGCAGTTTGCCGCCGACGTGGCACTGATCGCCGAGGCGGAACAGGCATGACCACGCCCGGCGGCAACCCGGCCCTCGGCGCGGCGGGCCTGGCCGCGAACCCGGCGGCACCGCCCGCTGGCAATGCCCTGCCCTCGCGCCTGCAACTGGCCCGCGAGGCGCTGCAGCGCTCACGCCAGGCCCTGCGCGTCGAGCTGATGCCACCGCCACGGCCCGCGCCCGCCAGCGGCATGGCCGCGCGCCACTGGTGGCGCCAGCTGCGCGGCTGGCCACCGGCGCAGGTGGCCCGTGCG
The DNA here is from genome assembly GCA_964409495.1 of uncultured Bordetella sp. Taxonomy (GTDB): domain Bacteria; phylum Pseudomonadota; class Gammaproteobacteria; order Burkholderiales; family Burkholderiaceae_C; genus Pseudaquabacterium. The sequence goes on along the minus strand of CAYPDO010000002.1, from coordinate 16,910 downwards.
GCACTGCGCCAATGGTGGCAGCGCCAGCCCTGGCAGCCGCTGGGCGACACGCTGCTGCAGCAGGGCCGCGAGCAGCTGTGGCCGCTGCTGCGCAGCCATCCGTGGGCCAGCGTGGGCGCGGCCGCGGCCTTGGGAGCCGCGGTGTTTGCGCTGCGCCCCTGGCGCTGGCACTGGCTGGACCGCCGGCTGCGGCGCGCGCCCGGTGCCGCCACGGGCTGGCTGCTGCACCAGCTTGGCTCCGCCCCGGTGCAGGCCGCGCTGGCCACGCTGCTGGCCATGCTGGCGGCCGGGCAGGCCGCATCGGCACCTGCATCTGCACCCCCTTCACCGCCCGGGCCGCCGCCCATGCCGCCCGCGCCTTCGCCGGTGACCCCGGCCTCGACCCCGACCGCCACTGTCACGCCCCAGGCACGCGCCACATCACCCCCAACCCCCACCCCGAAGGACTCACCATGACCCCGCGACAACACCCGATCCGCCTGGCCTTGTGCGCCGCCGCCAGCACCCTGCTGCTGATGGCCGGCGCAGCGCATGGCAGCAACTTCTCGAAGGCGGTCTACCAGGGCGCCAGGGCCGATCTCGATGCGCTGTACAAGGCACAGAAGCAGGCCTGCGACAGCCAGAGTGGCAATGCCAAGGACGTGTGCGTGGAATCCGCCCGCGGCCAGGAGAAGATGGCCATGGCCTACCTGGAGTTCAACTACTCCGGCCTGGCGCGCGACGAGCTCAAGGCGCGCGAGGTGCGCGTGGATGCCAGCTACGCACTGGCCAAGGAGAAGTGCGACGACGCTGCCGGCAACGACAAGGACGTGTGCCTGAAGATGGCCAGCAGCGCGCACACCAAGGGCCGGGCCGACCTCAAGCTCGCGAAGAAGGTGAGCGCCGCCACCGAAGACGCCATCGAGGCCCATGTGCATGCCGACTACACCGTGGCCCGGGAGAAGTGCGACGCGTTCAGCGGCGATGCCAAGGATACCTGCGTGGCCAGCGCCAAGGCGCGCTACGGCGTGCGCTGGTGAGCCGGGCCGGCACCTAGGTTCGACAGCGCACGGACACGCGGGTGGCGGCGGCGTACAACAGTCTGGCCGGGATGCCCGACCGGCGCCGCAGGAATGGATGGCCGGCACACACCATGCCGGTCAGGCCGAGGGTTCACAGCCAGGCCGCCCCGATGACATTCACCGAATCCGCCCCGTTCCACCCGCTGGCACCCAGCCGCTGGCTGCCGGCGGCAGGCCGCAGCGCCAGTGCGGCCCGCCCCGTGCCCCGCCTCGACATCGCCGCGGCAGACTGGGATCTGCTGTTCCGCGCGGCGCTCGAGGCGCTGGCCCGTGTGGCGGTGGCGGCGCCCGAGGCCCGCGGTTCGGGCCGGCCACTGCCGGCGCCGCCCGGCCTGGCCTACCGCGAGTGCCTGGGCGCGCTGGATCAGCTGCGCCGGTCGGTGCCGGTGGCGCCCCGCGCGCCGCAGGACCTCTGAGCCACCATGCCACCACGGCCACCGCGACCACGCCGGCGCAGTGCACCGGCCCTGGCCCTCGGCCTGGGTGCGGCGCTGCTGGGCGGCGGATGCAGCACCTGGCTGCCCAGCGCGCGCACCGAGCCGGTCTCGGACTGGCAGAGCTACGACGAGGCGGCGCGCTCGCTGGCCACGCTCACGCCCTACGCAAGCACCCGCCAGAGCGTGCATGCAAAGGGTCTTGATCCCGGGCGCAACCCGGCGATCACCGTGCTGCACTTTGCCGACGTGCTGCAGCGTTTTGCCGCTGCCACGCTGATCAAGCCCGAGGATGTGGACCGCGGCATCCGCGATTGCCTGAATGCCGGCAAGCAGTGCAACGGCTACGCCATTGCGGTGGAGAAGCTGCACCGCCAGCGGGTGGGCAGCTTCTGGCTCGATTCACTGAACTTCCGCCGCGAGACGGTGACCCAGGGCTGGCGCGTGGATGCGCTGCTGGTCTTCGTGGACGACGCGCTGGTCTACCAGCTGGTCGGCGGACGCCCGGTGATCCATGAGCTGGACCTGCGGCGCAACCCGCTGGGGCCGCTGCAGGGCTGGGGCGACCAGTCGCTGCAGAGGATCCGTTAGCGCAAAGCGATCGTCAGCACCCGGCACGCCGGGTACGGCCCCCACGCGCCGGGCGGGCCGGTGTCAGAGCCGTTCGCAGCGCTGCGGTGCCTCGGCGCACCAGCTGTGGCTGCTGTCCTGCAGGCAGGCCAGCGCCGGTGCCTCCTGGGCCTCGTCCAGGCCATGGGCCACCACCACGCAGCAGCCCTGGCGCAGCTTGCGTGCCACGGTGTCGTCAAAGCGGTGGCGGGGCTGTCGCCAGGCCATTGCGCCACTGACCAGGGCGCCGATCAGTGCACCAGCCCACATGCCAGGCCACAGCCAGGCCAGCGGCTCGGCAGCCGGTGCGCTGTCCGGCTGCAGCAGCACCCAGCCCAGGGCGGCACTCAGGCCGCCGGCAAGCAGGCCCGCCGCCGCTGCGGCCAGCAACTGCAGCACCTGGCCCGCCAGCCCCCAGCGTGGCCGCAGCTGCTGCCAGCGCCGGGCCGCATGCCGGTAGGCATGGCGCGTCAATCCGGCGGGCCGGATCACCTGCACCTGCCCGGGCTGCAGGCCCAGCTCGCCCTGCAGGTGCCTGGCCACGGCCTCGGCCGTGCCGGCGGCGCCCTCACCACCGTAGAAGCCGGCCACGCAGCGCACCATGCGCTGCGAGGGCGCACGGCCCTGGCCCAGATGCGCCGCATCGGCGGCGTTGAAGCGCTGCACAAGGCCCAGATCGATCAGGGGCATGGCGGCTGCGGTGGGTGCGGCTGCGGGTTGGCGCGGGCGGCTCAGTGCGACCACTGCGCCTGCGGCGGTGGCTGGGGTTGCGGCGGCGGCGGGGCCGGGGCCGGAAAGATCGGCAGCAGCGGTGTGCTGCGGCGCGCCGCAGCGAGGTTCGCCACGCTGCCGCCCCGCGCGGCGGGCACGGTTGCTGCCCCGGTGGCAGCCCGGGTATCGGCCAAAGGCTCTGCCCCGGCCAGCGCAACCGGGGGCGCCAGGTGCACCGGGCGGCGCGCTGCGGCGCCCGGGCGCGGCGCGGGCTCGTCTGCCAGGCCGCGCCAGGCCATGCCATCGCCGCCCTGCAGCTGCGCGTCGCACAGTGCGGCCTCGGCGCTGGTCAGCAAGGCCGCCAGGCCGGGATCGCCGCTGCCGGGGCGCCAGGCGGCGACGCCGATCGACACGCTCAGCCGCGGGCCTGCACCGTGGCCGCCGTGCGGCCAGGCGCGGTCGGCCACGGCCTTGAGCAGCAGGCCGGCCACCACCAGGCCGCCGCGGTCTTCGGTATGCGGCAGCACCACCAACAGGGTCTCGCCGCCGCCCTGGCCCAGCCGGTCGGCCGGCCGGCGCAGCGTGTGCAGCAGGTGAAGTGCGATCTCGCCCAGGCAGTCACCGCCCGCCAGCGAGCCATGGCACTCGTTGTAGGCGTGGAAATGGTCGGGCTCGATCCACAGCAGCGCCAGCGGCTGCTGCAGGCGCTGGGCCTGGCGCCATTCACGCTGCAGCAGTGCATCCAGCTGGCGGCGGCTGGCCACGTCACTGAGCGTCTCGGCCTGCGCGCTGAGCCGCCAGCGGGTGGCGCTGCGCAGCATCTGCAGCGTGGCGCGCATGCGGGCGGCAACCAGCGCCGCACCGGCATGGCGCGGCAGACAACCCACGGCACCAGCGGCCAGCGCGGCCACCTCGGCGCGCTCGTCGGGGCGCGACAGCAGCACCATCATCGGCACCTGGGCCAGCGCGGGCTCGTCGCGGCAGGCCCGGCGCAGGGCGCCCAGGCCGGCCTCGGGCAGCATGTCGCTCACCAGCAGCAGTTCGGGCCGCTCGAGCGCCGCCGCGGCCAGGCCATCGGCCAGTCCCGAGGCCAGGCGCACGCGGGCCAGCGGCGACAACGCCCGTACCAGGCCGATGGCCTGGCGCGGGTCGGGTTCGATCAGCAGCACCGGGCCCTGGGGCGCGCGCCAGGCCGGGGGCAGGTCTAGCAGCGGGCGGGCCATGGCAGGTCTCACTCTCTCAGGGCGGGTGGCGTTGTGTCGCAGCATCGGCCGCGCGGCGGCGCGGCGTCTGTCGGACAACACCGCGCCGGCGGTGCCGGTGGCCGGCCCGGGTGATCGTCCTACAGCTCCGGCACGCGCTGGCCGACAGCCACTGGCCCGGTGCGCGGCCAGCATCTGCGGCCATGTCGACGCTCCGCCCTGTTTCGCTTGCGGCCGATCCGGCCGTGTCCCACCTGGCCGCGGCTCGAGCCATCGTGCGCCGGGCCGCGGCCGGCGCCGACGGGCGGCCGGCGCTGGTGCCCATCGGCCCGCCGGCCCTGCCCGGCCTGCCGCTGCTGGCCGATGGTTCGGTGGCCGGCGCGCTCGACATCGTGCTCAGCACCCATCTCACGCTGGTGGTGCAGGCCCGGCTCGAGTTTGACGGCGGCCGCGCACCCCAGCTGATCCACCTGGTGCTGTCGCGTGCGCACTGCCGGCACGACCGGCCGCAGCGGCAGGCCCTGCTCGATGCGGTGCAATCGGCGCTGGGCCGCAGCGTCCAGGCCGGCGTGACGCAGGGCGTCGACCCGGGCGGCGACGCGGGTGGCCCGCACGCAGCAGGCGATCCCTGTGGCCCGCTCGGCCGGCACCGACCGCGGGCGCTGAGCACCCGCATCGACGGTCGGTGGCATGCGCTGTGGCCGCCGTCCGCTGCGGCCGCGGGCGCCTGACCCGATGGCCCGGCGCGGACTGAAGGGCGGCGTGGCGCTGGCGAGGCGCCTGCAGCGTGCCAATGCGGCGGCGCTGCAGCCCTGGCTGAAGGCCTGGCAGGGATCGGCCACGGCGCTGCGCGACAAGTGGCTGCATGAACACCGCGTGCCGGTGGCCGCGGGCCGCTGGGTGCGCGACATGGCCGTCACGCCGGCCGGCCTGCGCCTGTTCCAGCTGTACCTGCCGCGCACGGCGGCCACGCCGCCCGCAGCGGCAAGCGCCCGCGCGCCACGGCCGCAGCCGCAGCCGCCGCGCCTGCCGCTGATGGTGATGCTGCACGGTTGCCACCAGGACGCCGCGGCCTTTGCCCACAGCACGCACATGCACCGGCTGGCCGACCGCGAGGGTTTTGCCGTGCTCTATCTGCAGCAGGACCGGCAGGCCAACGCGCAGGGTTGCTGGAACTGGTTCGCGCTGCGCAGCGGTCGCGCGCTGCAGGAGGCGGCGCTGGTGCTGGCCGCCATCGACCAGGTGTGCCGGCGGCATGCGATCGATGCGGCGCGCGTGGCGCTGGTCGGCTTGTCGGCCGGCGCCAGCCTGGCCGCCTTGCTGGCGCAGCGCCACGGCGAGCGTTTTCGCGCCGTGGTCATGCACAGCGGCGTGCCGCCCGGTGCGGCGCGCGATGCCCGTGCCGCGCTGGCCGCGATGCAGGGGCGCACGGGCGCGCCCCTGCTGCCCACGGCGGCGGCGCTGGCGGCCGCGGCGCGGGTGCCCTGGCCACCGCTGCTGGTGATCCACGGCGACCGCGACACCGTGGTCTCGCCCCGCAACGCCCAGGCCGCGGTGGTGCAGTGGGTGGTGGCCGGCCAGGGACGGGCCGCGGCCACGGTCGTGCAGCAGCGCGGTCGCCGGCTGCCGATGGCGGTGACCCGCTGGACACGGCACGGCGCCGACGTGGCCACGCTGGTGGTCGTGCAGGGCCTGGGCCATGGCTGGAGCGGCGGCAGCGCGGCCCTGCCCTTCGGCGAGCCCACCGGGCCCGATGCCGGCACGCTGGCCTGGCGCTTCGCCCAGCGGCAGTGGCGCAACGATGGCCCTGCGGCCACCCGGGTCACCCCTGCGCCGCGCCGTCCGTAGGCCTGCGCCTACCGCCATCGCCTGCGCCGGACGACAGCACGGCACAAGGCGTCGGCCTAAGGTGCCCTGGCAGGGGCCGGCACGGGCCGGCCCGAACCCCGAGGAGATGCCATGTCCCGAACCACCACCCGCCCGCATCCGCGCCGGGGCCGCTGGCGGCCTGCCGTGCTGGCGGCCTGGCTGGTGCTGGGCATCGGCCTGGGCGGGCCGCTGGCCGGCAGCCCGGCGCAGGCGCAGGGCAGCCGCCAGGCCGGCACGGCACCGCAGATCACCGGCTTCGACGTGCAGCCGGCCGAGCGCCTGCAGCCCGGTGCCGAGCTGCCGTTCACGCTGTGGGGCACGCCCGGCGCCACGGCCACGCTGGACATTGCCGGCGCGGTGCGCCCGCTGCACCTGCGCGAGGGCCGCCCCGGTGTCTATGACGGCGTGTACACGCTGAGCGGCCGCGACCGCGTGGCGCCCGATGCCGCGGTGGTGGCCAGCCTGCGCCGCGGCAACCAGCTCAGCCGTGCCTCGCTGGCCGAGCCGCTGCAGCGCGGCTGGCAGGCCACGCCGGCCGCGGCTTCCGACCGGGTGCCGGTGATCGAGCGGTTTGCCGTCACCCAGGCCGGCCAGCGCCGGGCCGGCCATGCCGAGCGCGTGCTGCTGCTGCGTGTGGACGGCTCGCCCGGCGCGCGCGTGTGGGCCTTGCTGCCCGGCGCCGCGAACCGCCGCATCCGCCTGACCGAGGACAGTCCGGGTGTCTACACCGCGCGCTACACCGTGGGCGATGCCGACCACCTGAGCGCCGACGCCGCGGCCACCGCCGTGATGCGCCTGGGCGGCCACCGCGCCGACAGCAGCCTGCCGCATGCACTGGCCGGCGTGCCGCTGCCGCCAGCGCCACGGCGCCAGCAGGCCTGTGCCGAGTGCGGCACCGTGCTGGCCGTCAACCGCCTGCAGGTGGAGGGTGAAGGCGCACCGCTGGGCGCGGTGGCCGGTGGCGTGCTCGGGGCGGTGCTGGGCAGCCAGTTCGGCCAGGGCGATGGCCGCACCGCGGCCGGTGTGGCTGGTGCCGTGGCCGGCGGCGTGCTGGGCCACCAGGTGGATCGGCGGCGCCTGCGGCACGAGCAGTTCGAGGTGCTGGTGCGCATGTCCGACGGCTCGCAGCGCAGCGTCGACCTCGATGCCGATCCCGGGCTGCGCAAGGGCGACCTGGTGCGCGTGATCGACGGCAAGTTGCAACCCGGGCACGCATGAACGTGCCCGCCACTGGAGAACACGTCATGACCCGATCCGCACCCCGATCTCTTGTTCTGTCCGGCCATCGCCGCCCGGAGGGCCTGGCCCGCCTGCGGGCGCACTGGCGCAGGCCGGCGCTCGCCGCAGCGCTCACCGCGCTGGCCGGCCTCGGCGCGTTCATGCTGCTGGCGGCCCTGCCCGGCATGCCGGCGCACGCTGCCGGGCCGGAGCCGGCCGCCGTCGTGCAGGCGCGCTACCAGGCCGAGCGCCAGGCCTGCCTGGCCGGCGGCAGCGGCCAGGACACCGCCACCTGCCTGACGGAGGCCGGCGCCGCGCGTGCCGACGCGCTGCGCCACCGCCTGGACAACGGCGAGAGCGCGATGGCGCTGCGCGCCAATGCGCTGGCGCGCTGCGCCGTGCAGCCGCTGGCCGAGCGCCCGGCCTGCGAGCTGCTGGCCAGCGGCCAGGGCATGGAATCGGGCTCGGTGAAGGCCGGCGGCGTGATGCGCGAATCGGTCACCCGCAGCGTCGACAGCGGTGGCGCCGCCAAGCCCGCCGTGCCGACCCGGCCGGCCAGCCCGGCCAGTGCTGCCGAACGCGCCGCGCCCGCCAGCGCGCCGGCCAGTGGCCCGCGCGCCGGGCCATGATGCCGAGCCCCCGCACCCCTGCCCTGAACCCACCCGGAAGGCGCCTGATGGACACCACCACCCACCACACCATGCAGGATCTGTTTGCCCAGCTGGGCCTGCCCAGCGACGCGGCCGCGATCCGCGCCTTCTTGCTGCAGCACCGGCCGCTGTCAGACCAGCTGCGCCTGGCCGACGCGCCGTTCTGGAGCGACAGCCAGGCCTGCTTCCTGCGCGAGAAGGTCCGCGAGGACAGCGACTGGGCCTTGCTGGTCGACGAACTCAGCGTGCAGCTGCGCGACGCGCCTGCCACCGACAGCCTGCCCCAGGCCGCGGCGGCGTAGGAATGATCCGACATGCGTCCGGGCGCTGCGCCCCACCGGGCGCGGTGCAGTGCGTGCCGATAATGCTGCCAACCTGCGCCCCCGGGCCTGCCGTGGCGGCGCACCGGCGCCACGGTACCGTTCACAGTGACAAACCCTTCGTGCTGACCTGTTTCCTCGTCGAAGACAGCCCGGTGATCCAGCAGAACCTCGTGGCCACGCTCGAGGAGATGCTGCCGATCCGCGTGGTCGGCATCTGCGAGGACGAGGGCTCGGCCGTGGCCTGGCTGAGCGACGCCACGCATGGCTGCGGCCTGATGATCATCGACGTGTTCCTCAAGAGCGGCAGCGGCCTGGAGGTGCTGCGCCGCGCGCGCCTGCTGCGGCCCGAGAGCCGGCTGGTGGTGCTGACCAACTACGCCACCGCCGACATCCGCAAGCGTGCCGCGCAACTCGGCGCCGACCGCGTGTTCGACAAGTCGGCCGAGCTCGACGAGCTGCTGGCCTATTGCGAGAGCCTGTCGGGGCCGTTGAACTGAACGGCGCTGACCTGACCCGGAGGACACGCGCGGTGGCAGGCCGCGCCGCCTTGGGCCCGGGCCGCCGCGGCTACTGGATCAGGCCGTTCTTCAGCGCGTAGTAGGTCAGGTCGCTGTTGGTGGCCAGCTTCATCTTTTCCATCACGCGCGTGCGGTAGGTGCTGACCGTCTTCACCGACAAGGCCATGCTGTCGGCCATGTGGCTGATGGTCTCGCCCTTGGCCAGGCGCAGGAAGACCTGGAACTCGCGCTCGGACAGCAGCTCGTGCGGCAGCTTGTCGCTGTCGGCGCCCAGGCCGTCGGCCAGCAACTCGGCCACGGCCGGGGTGATGTACTTGCGCCCGCGCACCACGGTGCGGATGGCCTTGACGATCTCTTCCGGATCGCATTCCTTGTTCAGGTAGCCGCTGGCGCCCTGGCGCAGCAGCGTGGTGGCGTAATGCGTCTCGGGGTAGCCGCTGAGGATCAGCACCGGCAGGCCGGGCTCGCGCGCCTTGATCGCCGCCAGCGCGTCGACGCCGCTCTGGTCGGGCATGCTCAGGTCCATCAGCACCACGTCGAGGTCGCCACGGCGCACCAGGTCGAGCGCCTCGCGGCCGGTGCCGGCCTCGCCGGTGACGCGCAGATCCACCTGGGTGGAGAAATACTGGCGCAGTCCGGTGCGGACGATGGCGTGGTCGTCGACGATGACGATGCGGATCATGGGCGTTCCTTCGGTGTCGGCGGCCCGTCCGTGTGTGGTGTGCCGCCGGCCGCAGGGCCGCCGGCCGGACCCTTGCGGCCCAGTGTAGGAGCAGGCCTGTGCCAGGGCCAGCACGCGCGCGTGCCGGCACGCACAAGCCGGCGTCGGCCGACGCGCGCGGTAGGCGCTGTCCGACACGCACGGCCGGGCGCCGCGGCGCGGGCCGTGCGGCTCAGGGCACGGGCAGCGGCGGCACAGGCGGGCTGACCAGGGCACCGGCCGCGCCGCCGCCCAGCGCGCCGGCCATGGCGCCCACCGTGCCGCCCACCACGGCCCCCACCGGGCCCGCCACCGCGGTGCCGAGCGCGGCGCCGGCCGCGGCGCCCACCATCATGCCGCCGCCGGCCAGCACCGACTGGGCCTCGCGCTCGGCCTCACCCGGCTCCATCGGCTGCTGTGCCGCGGGGTCGGGGTCCTGCGACGGAATGCCGTGGCCCGGGCGGGCCTGCCGGGCCAGGTCGTCGTCGGGCGGCTGCGCGGCCGACGGCGTGTCGGGGGATGGGGTCATGGCTTCTCCTTGGGGGCGTGATGGACGGTGCGGGCGTGGCGCCCGTGCCGCGGCCGCTGTGCAGGCGGCACGGCCGCCTGCACAGCGGCCTGGACAGGGCCGCGCCCGGCCATCTCGGCCGGCCGGACCCAGGCATCGAAATCGGCGGCCGCCACCTCGCCGCTGGCCAGCGCCGCCTCGCGCAGCGTGCTGCCCTGCTGTGCCGCCTGGCGGGCGATGCGGGCGGCGCGTGCATGGCCGATGTGCGGCGCCAGCGCCGTCACCAGCATCAGCGATTGCGCCAGGCCCTGCGCCAGGCGCTCGGGCCTGGCTTCGAGGCCCTCCACGCAGTGCAGGGCAAAGCTGCGCATCGCATCGCGCAGCAGCGTGATGCTGTCGAGCACGTCCAGCGCGATCAGCGGCTTGTAGACATTGAGCTCGAACTGGCCCAGGCTGGCGGCGATGCCGATGGCCACGTCGTGTCCCATGACCTGCGCGCACACCATGGTCAGGGCTTCCACCTGCGTGGGGTTCACCTTGCCCGGCATGATCGAGCTGCCCGGTTCGTTTTCCGGCAGCTGCAGCTCGCCCAGGCCGGCGCGCGGGCCGCTGCCCATCAGCCGGATGTCGTTGGCCAGCTTGTTCAGGGCAATGGCCAGCATGCGCAGGCTGGCGTGCAGACCCACCAGGGCCTCGTGCCCGGCCATGGCCGCAAACAGGTTGGGCGCCACGGTGAAGGGCAGACCCAGGCGGCTGGCCAGCCGCTGCGCCACACGCGCCGCGAACTCGGGATGGGTGTTCAGGCCCGTGCCCACCGCCGTGCCGCCCAGCGCCAGCGCCAGCACCGCCGGCAGGGCCTGGCCGAGCGCGGCTTCGGCCAGCGCCAGCTGCGCGTCATAGCCTCCAAACTCCTGGCCCAGCGTGACCGGGGTCGCATCCTGCAGATGGGTGCGGCCCACCTTCAGCACATCGGCAAACAGCCGCGCCTTGTGCTGCAGCGCGCTGCGCAGCTGGCCCAGCGCCTGCAGCAGCGGGTCGCAGGCCTGCGCCACCGCCACATGCATGGCGCTGGGGAACACATCGTTGGACGACTGGCCGAGGTTCACGTCGTCATGCGCGTTCACCGCCTGCGCACCGTGCAGCGTGCCGCCCAGCGCCAACGTGGCCAGGTGGGCCAGCACCTCGTTGACGTTCATGTGGGTCTGCGTGCCCGAGCCCGTCTGCCACACCGACAGCGGAAAGGCCTCGTCGAACTCGCCGGCGGCCACGCGCGCCGCGGCCGCGGCAATGGCGGCGGCCTTGGCCGCGTCCATCAGGCCGAGCGCGGCATGCGTCTCGGCGGCGGCGCGCTTGATCTGGGCCAGCGCATGGACCAGCGCCAAGGGCATGCGCTGCTCGCCGATGGCGAAGAAGGCCAGGCTGCGCTGCGTCTGCGCGCCCCACAAGGCCTGGGCGGGCACGTCGATGGCGCCGAAGCTGTCGGTCTCGGTGCGGAAGCGGGCGGGTTCGGTCATGCGGGCCTTGTGCCGGCGTGGCTGCCGTGGCGGCAGCGCGGCGCCGGCTGTGTCAGATCAGGTCCTCGACCACCAGGTGGCCGTAGCGCACCGCCAGCCGCGCACCGTAGGCGCGCGCCATGGTGGTCAGCGCCAGCAGGGTGTCGTCGCCGTGGGCCTGCACCAGCAGCCAGCGTGTGCCCTGGCGCGCCGCCTCGAGGTAGCGGCGCATCATCGTGATCTCGGACCCGAAGCCCGACACCGGGCTGGCGCCATCGATCAGCGCCGACATCTCGTCCACCGTCTCGCGCGGGCTGAACTCGATCAGCTGCTCGGGCGCCCAGCCGGCACGCAGCAGCGCGTTGCGCAGGGCCCGCAGCGCCGGCAGGTCGGGCAGGCCGATCATCACGTGTCCGGCCGGCTTGAAGTTGCCGAAGGACGTGGGCAGGTCGTCGCGCGCCAGGGTGCCGCTCATGACCGGCCCCGCCCTGGCGCCACGGGCGGCGTGCCCACCGGGTCGGCGTCCTCGTTGTCCATCGCCGCCGGCAGGCCCAGGCGAAGGGCCTGGCGCAGGCGCTCGCCTTCGTGCGCCCACACGCCGGCCAGGGCGTGCAGGCCGTCGGGCTCGGCCACGGCGTCCAGCGCGCGCAGCAGGGCCACGGTGCGCATCAGGTGGCGCTGCATTTCCTCGGCCAGCACGGCGCAGCGGGCCTCGTCCAGCGCATCATCGGCATCGGCGGCCAGCGCCTGTTCGGCCAGCGTGCGCAGCTGCGCCAGCCGCATCTCGGCGCGGTCCACCGCGCTGGCATCGCGGCACAGCGCGCGCCACATCGGCAGCAGCTGGCTGGCGGTGAGGAACAGGTGCACCTGCAGCCGCTGCAGGGTCTGGCGGCGCAGCGGCAGCAGTGGCCCGGTGCAGGCCTGCAGGCTGCCGACGCGGCGATGCAGCGCCAGCAGTTCATCCTCGACCGCGCCGAGCGGGCGCAAACCGGCCCGCGAACCGGCCCGGGGATCGGGCTGGCCGGGGCTGGCGCGGGCCGTGGGGGCAGCGGTGGCGGCGGCGGTGGCAACAGGCGGTCTGGCTGCGGGCGGCGTGGCGGTGGCAAGCATGCGGGCGCTCCTGGCGGATGGCGGGTGGGGGGCACAGGCTGCAAGCGCATCACCCGCATCACCCGGTGGCCATGTTGGCCGCCGTGGGCTGGGCCAGCCGTGCGCGCCCGCCGCGCCGCCCTGTGGGGCCGGGGCGCAGCCGGCTGTGGGCGCTGTCCGACAGCGGTGGCCGCGCCGATGGCGGCGGCGCGCACAAGGCCTGGCCACCGACAACGCACGGCGCCCGTGTCCTACACCACAGGCAACGCGTGCTGCGCAGCATCGGAGCTCGTCCATGCCCGAAGGAGATCGACGATGCACCCACCCTGTTTCCGCCACCCGCACCCGCGCCGCCTGGGCCTGGCCCTGCCGGCCCTGGCCTTGCTGGCCCTGGGCGCCTGTGCGTCCGTGCCGGCGCCCACCGCGCAGATGGCGGTGAGCAGCGCGGCGGTCGACCGCGCCAGCGGCCCGTCAGCCGCCGAGGCGCCGGCCGAGCTGGCTGCGGCGCGCGACAAGATCACCCGCGCCAACATCGCCATGGCCCAGAAGGATCACGCCGGCGCCCGCCGCCTGGCCGAGGAGGCCGAGGCCGATGCCGCACTGGCCGAGGCCCGCGCCCGGCGCACACGCTCGCAGGCCGCCCTGTCCGAGGTGCGCGAGAGCCTGCGCCAGCTGCGCGAGGCGCTGCCGCGCAACTAGCGCGGCCCGCCGTGCCGGCCCATACAGACCCAGGCCTTCGATCACTCAGCACGCCAACCATCCACTGCCCAGGACATCCCATGACCCGCCCGACCATTCCCCGCAACACCCTGCGCCAGCCGCTGGCACGTGCCGCCAGCCTGGGCCTGCTGGCCGCCGCGGCCGCACTGGCGGCCTGCAGCACCGCCCCCACCGTGCCGCCCGAGCTGGTGCGTGCGCGCGACACCGTGCGCCAGGCCAGTGCCGACCCGAACGTGCTGACCTACGGCGCGCTGGATCTGAAGAAGGCCACCGATGCGCTCGACCGTGCCAATGCGCTGAGCACCCAGGGCGAGAGCCTGGGCGAGGTGGGCAGCGCGGCCTATGTGGCGCTGCGCCATGCCGAGGCGGCGCAGGCCATCGCCGGCAGCAAGGCCAACGAGGAGGCGATCAAGGCCTCGCAGACCGAGCGCGAGCGCATGCGCGCCGACCTCAGCGTGGCCGATGCCGGCCGCGCCCGCGGCGAGGCGGCTGCGGCGCAGCAGCAGGCCGATGTGTCACGCATGCGGGCCAGCATCGCCCGCGCCGATGCCAACCAGGCCAACGAGCAGGCCCGCAACGCACGCGGCGACGCCGCCCAGGCCAATGCCCAGGCCGAGGCCCTGCAGCGCCAGCTGGCCGAACTGCAGGCCCAGCCCACCGACCGCGGCATGCTGGTCACGCTGGGCGATGTGCTGTTCGAGTTCGGCCGTGCCGACATCAAGCCCGGCGCCCAGGATGCGCTGCGCAAGCTGGCCGGCTGGCTGCAGCAGCACCCCGAGCGCCGGGTGCTGATCGAGGGCTTCACCGACAGCGTGGGGACGGTGGCCACCAATCTGCAGCTGTCGGTGCGGCGTGCCGAGGCGGTGGCGCTGGCGCTGGCCGGCCAGGGCATTGCCGCCGAGCGCATCCGCGCCATGGGTTATGGCGAGGGCCATCCGGTGGCCGAGAACAGCTCAGACAGCAACCGCGCGATGAACCGGCGCGTGGAGGTGTACATCTCCAACAACGACCAGCCGGTGCGCTCGCGCAGCTGAGCCGGCGCGATGGACGCCCGCCGTCGCACCGGTGCGCGCGACGGCGCCCAACCGCCAGGCGCATGCGCACCGCTTGACCGCCCGGCGGCGCCCGCCGCACTGGCACCCCCCTTTTTCTCCGCTCCCGAAAGGACCGCACCATGACCCCCCACCCACATCGATTCAACCGCCTGGCCACGCTGGCCGCCCTGGGCGCGCTGTCGCTCGGCCTGGCAGCCTGCGCCGGCATGTCGCCCGCGGCCCGTGACACGGCCATCGGCGCCACCGCTGGCGCCGTGGTGGGTGGCGCCGTGACCGGCAGCACCACCGGCGCCGCCGTGGGCGCGGCCGTGGGCGGCGTGATCGGCAACGAGGTGAACAAGCGCAAGTGAGCCGCTGCCCGGCGACCGGGCAGGCTGGTGCTCAGCCCGCGCCTGGTGCCGGGTCGGGCTGCGCGGGCAGCAGCGGCGTGCCGCTGTCGTCCTTCAGCCCGATGCCGGTGAGCCGACGGCGCAAGGCCTCGTGCACCAGCCAGGCGATGCGCTGGGCGGCCGCGCCGTTGGCCAGGCCCTCGGGGCGGATGTTGCTGACGCAGTTGCGCTGCGCATCGCTGCAGCCGATGGCCGGCGCATGGGTCAGGTAGGCGCCCAGGCTGTCGGGTGAGCTCAGGCCTGGACGCTCGCCCAGCAGCATCAGCACCAGGCGCGCGCCCAGCAGCGCGCCCACCTCGTCGGCCAGCGCCACGCGGGCCTGGCAGGCGATGGCCAGCGGCGCCAGCGTGGGCAACGGCCG
>CAYPDO010000002.1:0-1990 GCA_964409495.1 uncultured Bordetella sp. | reverse complement strand
CGGGCCAGCCGCAAGCGCGCTGCGCAGCGCGGCCAGCAGCGGCACGGCATGGCGCATCACGGCCACCGCCGAGAGGCCGTCACCCAGCACGATGGCCAGGTCGGGCCCCTGGCCTTCGGTGGCGCCCTGCATGAGGGCGGCCTGCGTGAGGTCGGCCTGTGGCGCTTGTTGCGCCTGCTGCAGGCAGGCCACGCTGGCGGCATCGAGCCGGCGGCCCCAGTCGGGCCGGCGCAGGTAGCTGGCGCGGTCAGGCGCGCGGCTGTGCAGTGTGGGCAGCAGCGGCCAACCCTCGGCGGCCAGCGCGGTGCGCAGCGCGGCCACATCGAGTGCCACATGCACGGCGTCGCGCGCCAGCGCATGCGCGGCGGCAAAGCCCAGCCACGCGTGCGTGGGCAGGCTGGCGCCGCTGCGCCCCAGCGCGATGCGTGCCGGGGTGTGCGCACGCAGCGCCTGCCAGGGATCGGGCGGCACGCCGGTGTCCGCCGCGGCGGGGGGCGTGTGGGGTGGCGTGGCGGGCGCCGCGACGGGCTCGGCGCCGGCTGTCACCACGGGAGCTGGCCGCGTATCGCTCATGCTGGGCCCAGGCGCTGGCCGATGCTGCGCACCAGCGCCGGGGCCTGGCCGCCGGCCAGGCTGCCCGGGCCCACCGGCCGCAGCGCGCCCTTGGCCCCGGTGATGCGCTGGCGGCGCAGCCAGGCCTCGAACTCGGGCGCGCGCTTCAGGCCCAGCAGCTCGCGCAGCACCAGCGCATCGTGGAACGAGGTGCTCTGGTAGTTCAGCATCACATCGTCGGCACCGGGCACGCCCATCATGAAGTTCAGGCCGGCGGTGGCCAGCAGCACCATCAGGTTGTCCATGTCGTCGCTGTCGGCGTCGGCATGGTTGGTGTAGCAGATGTCGCAGCCCATCGGCAGGCCCAGCAGCTTGCCGCAGAAGTGGTCTTCCAGGCCCGCGCGGATGATCTGCTTGCCATCGGCCAGGTATTCGGGGCCGATGAAGCCGACCACGGTGTTGACCAGCAGCGGCCGGTAGCGCCGCGCCACGGCATAGGCGCGGGCTTCCAGCGTCTGCTGATCGATGCCGTGGTGGGCATTGGCCGACAGCGCGCTGCCCTGCCCGGTCTCGAAATACATCACGTTGTCGCCCAGCGTGCCGCGGCGCAGCGCCAGCGCGGCGGCATGGGCTTCATCCAGCAGCGCCAGGCTGATGCCGAAGCTGCGGTTGGCGGCCTCGGTGCCGGCGATCGACTGGAACACCAGATCCACCGGCGCGCCGCGCGCCATGGCCTGCAGCGTGTTGGTGACATGGGTCAGCACGCAGGCCTGGGTGGGGATGGCGTGCTGCTGGATCAGGCCGTCCAGCTCGGCCAGCAGGCGCACCAGTGCCTCCACGTTGTCGCCGGCCGGGTTGACGCCGATCACCGCGTCGCCGGCGCCATACATCAGCCCATCCACGATGCTGGCCAGGATGCCGGCCGGGCTGTCGGCCGGGTGGTTGGGCTGCAGCCGCACCGCCAGGTGGCCGGGCAGGCCCAGCGTGTTGCGAAAGCGCGTGACCACGCTGATGCGGCGTGCCACCAGCATCAGGTCCTGGTTGCGCATCAGCTTGCTGACGGCCGCCACCATCTCGGGCATCAGGCCCGGTGCCAGCGCGGCCAGCGTGGCCGCGTCGGCGGCTTCCGACAGCAGCCAGTCGCGGAACGCGCCCACCGTGAGATGGGCCACCGGCGCAAAGGCCGCGGCATCGTGGCTGTCGGCGATCAGGCGCGACACCTCGTCGGCCTCGGCCGGCAGCAGCGGCTGGCGCACGAAGGCATTGAGCGGCAGATCAGCCAGCGCGGCACGCGCCGCCACGCGCTCGGCCGCGCTGCCAGCGGCCAGGC
This sequence comes from uncultured Bordetella sp., assembly GCA_964409495.1. Classification (GTDB taxonomy): domain Bacteria; phylum Pseudomonadota; class Gammaproteobacteria; order Burkholderiales; family Burkholderiaceae_C; genus Pseudaquabacterium. The sequence goes on along the minus strand of CAYPDO010000002.1, from coordinate 108 downwards.
CGGCCAGCTGGTCGCCCGAGCGTTCTGGCGAGGCCTTGGCCAGCAGGCTGGCCAGCGTGTCGAAATGGTGCACCTGGGTGCCGACGGTGGCGCGGTAGCTCATGGGCG
>CAYPDO010000001.1:39122-66473 GCA_964409495.1 uncultured Bordetella sp. | reverse complement strand
CGCCGCTGATACCCCGCCACCCGCGGCACCATCCGCGGCACCATCCGCGGCACCACCTGCGACACCACGCCGCAGCGCGCGCCGCGCCACCGGCCGCGTGACGCTGGACGACGTGGCGCGAGAGGCCGGCGTCAGCGCCATCACCGCGTCGCGCGCGCTGCGCGGCACGCGCGGCGTGGACACGGCGCTGGCCGAGCGTGTGATGGCTGCCGCCGCACGGCTTGGCTACGTGCCCGACCCCGCTGCACGCGCGCTGGCCTCGGCCCACAGCCAGCATGTGGCGGTGCTGATCCCGATGCTCAGCAACACGCTGTTCGTGCAGCTGCTGGAAGCAGTGCAGCGCACCCTCACCCCGGCCGGCTACCAGACGCTGATCGGCGTCACCCATTACCGGGCCGACGAAGAGGAAGCCCTGCTGCGCAGCTACCTGGCGCACCGCCCGGCCGGCCTGCTGCTGACCGGTTTTGACCGCACACCGGCCGCGCAGGCGCTGATCGACGGCAGCGGCCTGCCCTGCGTGCACATGATGGAGACGCGCGACGCACCGGGCGTGCACAGCGTGGGCTTCTCGCAGCAGGCGGCCGGCCGCGCGATCACCGAGCACCTGCTGGCCCGCGGCCGGCGGCGCATCGCCTACGTGGCCGGGCAGATGGACCCGCGCGTGCTGCAGCGCGCCGAGGGCTGGCGCAGCGCGCTGCGCGCCGCCGGCCACTACGACCCCGCGCTGGAACTGCTGGACCCCACGCCCACCAGCATGGCGCTGGGCGCGCGCCTGTTCCGCGAACTGCTGGCCCGCCACCCGGATGTGGACGGCATCTTCTTCTGCAACGACGACCTGGCCCAGGGCGCGCTGCTGGCCGCGCTGCGCATGGGCGTGGCCGTGCCGCAGCAGGTGGCCATCGCCGGCTTCAATGACCTGGACGGCAGCGACCAGATGATCCCGCCGCTGACCAGCGTGCGCACCCCGCGCGCCGAGGTGGGCGCCCAGGCCGCCACCCTGCTGCTGGGCCTGATGCGCGGCCAGCAGCCGGCCCAGCCGCAGGTGGACGTGGGCTTCGAGCTGGTGGTACGGCAAAGCAGCTGAGCCCGCGTGAACCGCGCGGCGGCGCCGGGCCTGTCCTGTCGAGCATGCGCGCGGCCGTTCGTCGTGCCAGCATGGGCCACGGCGCCCGCCGCTGGCCTGCCTCACCGGAGCACACCCCATGCCTTTGCAGCTGTTCTTCCACCCGCTGTCGTCCTACAGCCAGAAGGCGCTGATCGCCGCCTGCGAGTACGGCACGGTCTTCGAGCCCAGGCCGCTGGGCACCCCTGACAGCGCCGAGAACCAGGCCCTGGCGCGGCTGTGGCCGCTGCAGAAGTTTCCGGTGCTGGTGGATGGTGATCGCACCATCGTCGAGGCCAGCTGCATCGTCGAATACCTGGGGCTGGACCAGCCCGAGGCCGAGCGCCTGATCCCCGGCGACCCCGCCGCCGCGCTGCAGGTGCGCATGCTCGATCGCGTGTTCGACAACTACATCTCCACCCCGCAGCAGAAAATCGTGGCCGACGCGCTGCGCCCCGAGGGCGCCCGCGATGCCCACGGCGTGGCCGAGGCCCGCCAGATGCTGCGCAGCACCTACGCATGGCTGAATGGCCAGCTGGCCGGCCGCAGCTGGGCAGCCGGCGAGCGTTTCAGCCTGGCCGATTGCGGCGCCGCCACCTTCCTGTTCTATGCGCACTGGGCCGAACCGATTCCGCCCGAACTGGCGACACTGCGGACCTATCTGCAGCGGCTGCGGCAGCGGCCTTCGGTGCAGCGAGCGGCCGAAGGGGCGAAACCGTATCTGTCGTGGGTGCCCCTGCCGCAGCCGGCGCCCGAGGACTTCTGAGCACGCCGACCGGCCGGTGCGGCGCCCCCGTCGCACCACCCCACGCACCACCCCGGCCCCTGGCGCACCAGCATCAGGCGCCGCATCCGTCGGCAACGGTTGCCACAACGACTCCAACCGCCGTTTGACCCCGCGCAAACCCTGGCACGGAACTGGCATTGCCTCCTGCAAACTGTCGACAGCCGACAGTTGACCAGTCTCAAGCGTTTGGAGGGCCCCAGGCCATGTCCGTTTCCGCTGCCGAGCGCCAGGTGCGCGAAGACCTTGCCGCCGCCTACCGGCTCGTCGCCCATTTCGGCATGGACGACAGCATCTACACGCACATCTCGGCCCGGGTGCCGGGCACGCAGGACCAGTTCCTGATCAACCCCTACGGCATGCTGTTCCGCGACATCGCCGCTTCTTCGCTGGTGAAGATCGATCTGCAGGGCCGCATCCTCGAGCCCACCGATTTCGACGTGAACCCGGCCGGCTTCACCATCCACAGCGCCGTGCACTCGGCCCGGCATGACGCCATGTGCGTGCTGCACACGCACACCGTGCCGGGCGTGGCGGTGTCGTCGCTGGCCTGCGGGCTGCAGCCCTGCAACCAGTGGTCGCTGCAGTTCCACAACCGCGTGGTCTACCACGCCTTCGAGGGCATTGCGCTCGACCATGCCGAGCGCGAGCGCCTGATCGCCGATCTGGGCCCCGAGGCCAAGGTGCTGATCCTGCGCAACCACGGCCTGGTGACGCTGGGCCGCAGCGTGGCCGAGGCCTTCATCCTGATGCACAACCTGGATCGCGCCTGCCGCGTGCAGCTGGCCATCCAGGCCAGCGGCCAGCCGGTGCATCCGGTCAGCCCCGAGGTGGCCGAGCTCACCGCCCGCCAGTACGAGGGCGGCGACAGCAACCGCCTGGCCGGCAACCCGAACCTGTATGCGCGTGAATGGCGCGCCATGCTGCAGCGCCTGCAGCCCGCTGAGCCCAGCCACTGGCGCGACTAGCGCGCCACGCCCCACCGTTCACCTGTTCGCCAGACCGCAGCCCGGCCATGTGTGCAGCCGGTCGGGCCGCCGCATCGTCAACCCACCGCAAGAGAGCTCACCACCATGCAACGACGCAAGCTGATTCAACTGGGTGCCACCGGGCTGGGCGTGTCCATCGCCGGCGTGCCGCTGGAGCTGTTGGCGCAAGACAAGAAGGGCGGCACGCTCAATGTGCTGGTGCAGCCCGAGCCCCCGGGCCTGATGATGGTCCTGGTGCAGAACGGCCCCACGCAGCTGATCGCCGGCAACATCTACGAAGGCCTGCTGCGCTACGACGAGAAGCTCAACCCGCAGCCGCAGCTGGCCAGCAGCTGGACGGCCAGCCCCGACGGCAAGACCTACACCTTCAAGCTGAAAGCCGGCGTGAAGTGGCATGACGGCAAGCCCTTCACCAGCGCCGACGCGGTGTTCTCGGTGGACGTGTTCCTGCGCAAGACCCATGCGCGCCTGCGCGGCAACCTCGAGGCGCTGGAATCGGTGAAGGCGCTCGACCCGCTGACGCTGGAGTTCAAGCTCAAGTACCCGTTCGGGCCCTTCCTGGGCCTGTTCGAGAACGGCACCATGCCCATGGTGCCCAAGCACATCTATGAAGGCACCGACTTCGCCACCAACCCGGCCAACGCCACGCCCATCGGCACCGGCCCGTACAGGTTCAAGGAATGGGTCAAGGGCAGCTACATCCTGCTGGAGGCCAACGCGGCCTACCACGTGCCCGGCCTGCCGCTGATCGAGAAGGTGTACTACCACGTGATCCCCGACGCGGCGGCGCGCGCGGCGGCTTTCGAGAGCGGCAAGATCGACATCGCGCCGGGCGGCTCGGTGGAGTATTTCGACGTGCAGCGCCTAGCCAAGTTGCCGGGCGTGGCCGTCACCACCAAGGGCTGGGAGTTCTTCTCGCCGCACTCGTGGCTGTGGATCAACCACCGCAAGGCGCCGATGAACAGCGTGAAGTTCCGCCAGGCGCTGATGCACGCGATCGACCGCGAGGCCATGGCCAAGATCGCCTGGTATGGCTTTGCCAAGCCGGCCACCGGCCCGTTCAACAGCGCCATCAAGTACGCCAGCAACGACGTGCCCAAGTACCCGAAGGACATCGCCAAGGCCAAGGCCCTGCTGGCCGAATCGGGCTACAAGGGCGAGACCCTGCGCCTGCTGCCCCTGCCCTATGGCGAGAGCTGGCAGCGCCAGGCCGAGATGGTGAAGCAGGCGCTCACGCAGATCGGCGTGAAGATCGAGCTCACCGCCACCGACGTGGCCGGCTGGAACCAGCGCCTGAACGAGTGGGACTACGACCTGGCCTTCACCTACCTGTACCAGTACGGCGACCCCGCGCTGGGCGTGGCGCGCAACTACACCAGCACCAACATCGCCAAGGGCTCGCCCTTCAACAACGTGCAGGGCTATGTGAACTCGCGCGTCGACGCGCTGTTCGCCGCCGGCGCCCGCGCCACCGATCCGGCCTCGCGCCAGAAGGCCTACCTCGAGGTGCAGAAGCTGCTGGTCGAAGAGGTGCCGGTGGCCTGGCTGCACGAGATCACCTTCCCCACGCTGTACCGGGTGAAGGTGAAGAACCCGGTCAGCTCGGGCATCGGGCTGAACGACAGCATCGGCCGCGCGTCGCTGGCCTGATCCCGCCCCGGGTCATCGCGATGAAACGCCTGCAGTACATGCTCACGCGCGTGGCGCAGGGCCTGCTGGCCCTGCTGCTGATCGCCACCGTCAACTTCATGCTGGTGCGCGCCGCGCCGGGCGATCCGGTGGCGGTGCTGGCCGGCGAGGCCGGTGCGTCGGATGCGCAGTTCGTGGCCCAGCTGCGCGCGCAGTTCGGGCTGGACCAGCCGGTGTCCACCCAGCTCGGGCGTTACCTCGCCCATGTGCTGCAGGGTGACCTGGGCTTCTCGTACCGGCAGCAGCAGCCGGTGGTCGATCTGATCCTGCAGCGCCTGCCGGCCACGCTGCTGCTCACCGGCACGGCCTTCGCGCTGTCGCTGCTGTTCGGCGTCACGCTCGGCGCGCTGGCCAGCCGGCGCGCCGGCCGCTGGCTCGACAGCGTGATCACCGTGGTGGCCCTGGTGTTCTATGCCACGCCGCTGTACTGGCTGGCGATGATGGCGGTGCTGCTGTTCTCGGTGCAGCTGGCCTGGTTGCCGGCCTTCGGCCACATGACCGTGGGTGCCGGCCACACCGGCTGGGCCGCGGTGCTGGACACCGGCCGCCACCTGCTGCTGCCGGCGCTGACGCTGGCCCTGTTCTACATGGCCGTCTACGCCCGCATGACCCGCGCCGCGATGCTGGACGTGGCGCAGATGGACTTCGTGAAGACCGCGCGCGCCAAGGGCCTGAAGCCCGGCCGCATCCTGCGCGCCCACGTGCTGCGCAATGCGCTGCTGCCGGTGGTCACGCTGGCCGGCATCCAGGCCGGCGGCATGATCGGCGGCGCGGTGCTCACCGAAACCGTGTTCGCCTGGCCCGGCATCGGCCGGCTGATGTTCGATGCCCTGCTGCAGCGCGACTACAACCTGCTGCTCGGCTGCTTTCTGGTCACCGCCGCCATGGCGGTGCTGTTCAACCTGCTGACCGACCTCGTCTACACGCTGGTCGATCCGCGCATAGAACTTTAGCCCCCCCCGCGGCGCCGGCGGCGTCTCCCCCCAGAGGGCACCGCCAGCGGCCCGGCGAAGCCGGTTCCGCAGCGGCCGCTGGGTTCGGTCCACACACGGAGTCCGTCATGGACAACTCTCTGTCCTCAACTGCCACGGTCGTCTTGACGCCGCCGAAGCGCTCGTCAGGCTTCTGGCGTCGCTTCGCCCGCAACAAGGGCGCGGTGGCCGGCCTGGTGGTGCTGGCCGCCGTGCTGGCCCTGGTGCTGCTGGGCCCGCTGCTGGCGCCCAATGACCCCTGGGACATGGTCGACCAGCCCTTCCTGGCGCCCGGCCAGACCAGCGGCCTGCCAATGGGCACCGACACCATGGGCCGCGACATCTTCTCGGGCGTGGTGCGCGGTGCGCGCATCTCGCTGCTGATCGGCGTGGTGTCCACCGTGGTCTCGCTGATCATCGGCGTGGGCATCGGCGCGGTGGCCGGCTACTTCGGCCGCTGGGTCGATGCCACGCTGATGCGCTTCACCGAGCTGTTCCAGGCCGTGCCCAGCTTTGCGCTGGCCATCGTGCTGGTGGCCATCTTCCAGCCGTCCATCGCCTCCATCGTGGTGGCCATTGCACTGGTCAGCTGGCCGCCGGTGGCGCGCCTGGTGCGTGGCGAGTTCCTCACGCTGCGCCAGCGCGATTTCGTCTCGGCCGCGCAGCTGGCGGGCCTCTCCACGCCGCGCATCATCCTGGGCGAGATCCTGCCCAACGCCGCCTCGCCGATCATCGTGATGGCCTCGCTGATGGTGGCCACGGCCATCCTGCTGGAGTCGTCCTTGAGCTTTCTGGGCCTGGGCGATCCCAACCAGATGAGCTGGGGCTACATGGTGGGCGCCGCGCGCACCGTGCTGCGCCAGGCCTGGTGGATGGCGCTGTTTCCGGGCCTGGCCATCGTGCTCACGGTGCTGGCGCTCAACCTGGTGGGCGAGGGCCTGAACGACGGCCTGAACGCCCGCTCGGCGGGCCGAACCCGATGAACGCCCGCGTGCTGGACATCGCCGCCATGAGCGCCATGACCAACCCCGAAGCCCCCGCCACACCGGTGCTGACGGTGCAGGGCCTGGACATCCGCCTGCCCCCGGGCGCCGACCGGCCGCTGGCCGTGCAGGGCGCCAGCTTCACGCTACACGCCGGCCGCACGCTGTGCGTGGTGGGCGAATCGGGCTCGGGCAAGTCGATGATCGCCAATGCGCTGATGGGCCTGCTGCCGCAGCCCGCGGTGCAGCCGGTGGCCGGCCGCGTGCTGTTCGACGGGCAGGACCTGCTGCAGCTCGACGAGGATGGCTGGCGCGCTTTCCGTGCCGCGCGCATCGCGATGGTCTTCCAGGAGCCGATGACCGCGCTGAACCCGGTGATGCGCATCGGCGACCAGCTGGCCGAGGTGCTGGATGCGCAACTGGCGCTGCCGGCGGCCGAGAAGCGCCAGCGCATCGTCGCTGCGCTGGCCGACGTGGGCCTGCCCGATCCCGAGCTGCTGATCGACAGCTACCCCTTCCGCCTGTCGGGCGGCCAGCGCCAGCGCGTGATGATCGCCTGCGCCATGCTGCTGGAGCCGGCGCTGCTGATCTGCGACGAGCCGACCACCGCGCTCGATGTCACCATCCAGGCGCAGATCCTGGCGCTGATCCGCGAGCTGCAGCGCCGCCGCGGCACCGCGGTGCTGTTCATCACGCACGACTTCGGCGTGGTGGCCGAGATCGCCGACGATGTGCTGGTGATGCAGACCGGCTGCATCGTCGAGGCCGGCCCGGCCGCCCAGGTGCTGCGTGCGCCGCAGCATGCCTACACGCGCCAGCTGCTGGCGGCCATTCCGCAGGGCAGGCTGCGCGAGGTGCCTGCCGCCACCAGCGAAGCCGAACAGCCCTACGTGCTGCAGGTGCAGGATCTGTGCAAGACCCATGTCACCGGCCGCGGCCTGTTCACGCGCGGGCGCACGGTGCAGGCCGCCCACAACGTGAGCTTTGCATTGCGTGCCGGCGAAACCCTGGGCCTGGTGGGCGAATCGGGCTCGGGCAAGAGCAGCGTGGGCCGCTGCCTGGTGGGCCTGTCGCCCTTCGAGTCGGGCCGCATCCTGTTCAAGGGCCGCAGCCTGCTGGCCGGCGAGGGCCTGCGCCGTGCCACCGGCGGACGCATCCAGATGGTGTTCCAGGACCCGAACGCCTCGCTGAACCCGCGCCACCGCATCGGCCCGGCGCTGATGGCCGGGCCCATCGCGCAGGGCGTGCCGCGTGCGCAGGCCGAAGCCCGCGTGCGCGAGCTGCTGGACCTGGTGGGCCTGGGCCCCGAGGCGGCCGACCGCTATCCGCACGAGTTCTCGGGCGGCCAGCGCCAGCGCATCTGCATCGCGCGAGCCTTGGCCATGAGACCTGAGCTGCTGGTGGCCGACGAGCCGGTGAGCGCGCTGGACGTCAGCGTGCAGGCCCAGGTGCTGAAGCTGTTTGCCGAGGTGCGCGAGCGCTTCCAGCTGGCCATGGTGTTCATCACGCACGACTTGCGCGTGGCTGGCGAGATGTGCGACCAGATCGCCGTGATGCAGCGCGGCCGCATCGTCGAGCATGGCCCCACGGCCGAGGTGCTGGCGCGGCCGCAGCACCCGTACACGCAGGCGCTGATGGCCGCAGTGCCCAAGCTCGCCGCCTGAGCCGCATGACGCGCACCATGAGCGACCCGCCCGTGATCGCCCTGCTGAGCCAGGTGCTCGACATGCGCTACCTGGTGCCGGCCTTCGAGGCCCGATGCCCGGGCGTGCAGCTTCGCCTCTGGCCCGAACTGGGCGATGCGCAGGACATCGACGCCGCCGTGTGCTGGGTGCCACCGCCCGGCGTGCTGGCCACGCTGCCCCGGCTGCAGCTGATCCAGTCGCTGGCCGCCGGCATTGACCACCTGACCAGCGACCCGGCCCTGCCCATGCAGGTTCCGCTGTGCCGCATCGTCGATGCGCAGATGGCCAGCGGCATGGCCGCCTATGTGGCCTGGGCCGTGGTGCATGGCCAGCGCCACATGGGCGCCTACCTGGCGCAGCAGCGCGCGGGTGCGTGGCGCGAGCAGCCGGTGCAGCATCCGCCGCAGCACCGGGTGGGCATTGCCGGTCTTGGCGCGCTGGGCCAGGCCTGCGCGCGCACGCTGCGCAGCATCGGCTACGCGGTGCGCGGCTGGCGGCGCAGCGCGTCAGACCTGCCGGCTGACCTGGCTGATCTGGCGCTGTTCCACGGCGACGCGCAGCTGCAGGACTTTCTCGCCGGCTGCGACACCCTGGTCTGCCTGCTGCCGCTCACCGAGGCCACGCGCGGGCGCATCGACGCACGCTTTCTGGCCGCCCTGCCGCGCGGCGCGCACCTGATCAATGTGGGCCGCGGCGAGCATGTGGTCGAGGCCGACCTGCTGGCCGCGCTGGATGCCGGACAGCTGGGCGCCGCCACGCTGGACGCCTTTCGCACCGAGCCGCTGCCGGCCAGCCACCCGTTCTGGCAGCACCCGCGCATCACCGTCACGCCGCACATCGCCACACGCACGCCGGCCGCGGTGATCGCCCGGCAGACACTGGCCAACCTGTCGGCCATCCTGGCCGGCCGTGCCGCCGAGGTGGCCATCGACCGCACGCGCGGCTACTGACCCCGAACCCACAGGACACACCGCCCCATGACCGACAGCATCCAGTCCCTGCGCCAGCTCGACACGCAATCGCACCTGCACGCCTACACCAACGCCCAGGCCCATGCCGAGACGGGCCCGCTGGTGGTGGTGCGCGGCCACGGCGTGGAGGTGGAGGACGACCAGGGCCGGCGCTACATCGAGGGCATGTCGGGCCTGTGGTGCGCCTCGCTCGGCTTCAGCCACCCGCGCCTGGCCGAGGCCGGCAGCCGCGCGCTGCACACACTGCCGTATTACCACACCTTCAACCACCGCTCGAACCCGGCCGTGGCCCAGCTGGCCGCCAGGCTGCTGGCGCTGGCACCGGTGCCGATGGCGCGCGTGTTCTTCGCCAACTCGGGCTCCGAGGCCAATGACAGCGCGGTGAAGATGGTGTGGTACCACTTCAACGCCACGGGTCAGCCGGCCAAGAAGAAGATCATCGCCCGCCAGCGCGGCTACCACGGCGTGACGGTGGCCAGCGCCTCGCTCACCGGCCTGCCCGGCAACCACACCGATTTCGACCTGCCGCTGCCGCGCATGCTGCATGTCGACTGCCCGCACCACTGGCGCCACGCGCTGCCGGGTGAAAGCGAAGAGGCCTTTGCCACCCGCCTGGCCGAACAGCTGGATGCCCGCATCCAGGCCGAAGGCCCCGACACCGTGGCCGCCTTCATCGCCGAGCCGGTGATGGGCGCCGGCGGCGTGGTGGTGCCGCCGGCCACCTATTTCGAGAAGATCCAGGCGGTGCTGCACAAGCACGACGTGCTGCTGATCGCCGACGAGGTGATCTGCGGCTTCGGCCGCACCGGCAGCATGTGGGGCAGCCAGCGCTTCGGCCTGAAGCCCGACATCCTGACCTGCGCCAAGGCGCTGTCCTCGGGCTACATCCCGATCTCGGCGGTGATGGTCAACGAGCGCATCCACGCCAGCCTGGTGGCCAACAGCGGCCGCATCGGCACCTTCGGCCATGGCTACACCTATTCGGGCCATCCGGTGGCCTGCGCGGTGGCGCTCGAGACGCTGCAGGTGTACGAGGACGACAAGATCCTCGAACGCGTGCAGCGCCTGAGCCCGCGCTTCCTGGCCGCGCTGCACCAGCTGGGCGAGCGCGCAGTGGTGGGCGAGGCGCGCGGCGTGGGCCTGATCGGCGCGCTGGAGCTGGTGGCCGAGCGTGCGGCCAAGACGCCCTTCCCGCCCGCCGCCAAGGCTGGCCCGCGCCTGGCCCAGCTGGCGCTGGACGAAGGCCTGGTGGTGCGCGCGATGGGCGACACCATCGCGCTGTGCCCGCCGCTGATCATCACCGAGGCCGAGCTCGACGCGCTGTTCGCCCGCCTGGGCCGGGCCTTCGACCGTTTCGAGCTCGAGGCACCGGCGCTGCGCGGCTGAACCCGCCAGCGTCCCGCCCCGCGCCGCGCCGCACACCGCCGCCGCCCCTTACCGCCCGCAGGATCGCCCCGATGCAAGCCTTCTTCTGCCCCGACCAGCTGCTGCACCAGCCGCAGCAGTTCATGCGCCTGGGCCGCATCCACCGGCCGGCCGATGTGCCGGCCCGCGCCGAGGCGCTGCGCGACACGCTGCTGGCGCTGGGCCTGGCGCCCGCACTGCCGCCCGAGGCCGGCCGCGCGCCGCTGGAGGCCGTGCACGGCGGCGCCTACCTCGACTTCCTGGAGACCGCCTGGGCACGCTGGCAGGCGCTGTCGCTGCCCGGCATCGAGCCCGGCCCCGAGGTGCTGCCCAACCTGTCGCCCTATCCGCAGGCCCCCGGCCATCCGAATGCCACACGGCCCGGCGGCCAGCGCCCGCCCTGCCCGGCCACGTCGCTGGTGGCGCAGGCCGGCTGGTTTGTCAGCGATCTGGCCTGCCCGATCGGCCCGCACACCTGGCGCTCGGTGCTGCGCGCGGCGCACACGGGCTTGGCAGCCGCCCAGGCCGTGGCGGCCGGCGAGCGCCTGGCCTATGCGCTGTGCCGACCCTCGGGCCACCATGCCCATGCCGACCGCGCCGGCGGCTTCTGCTATGTCAACAACACCGCCATCGCGGCACAGCGCCTGGCGCAGCAGTTCGGCCGCGTGGCCGTGCTGGATGTCGACGCCCACCACGGCGACGGCACGCAGAACATCTTCTACGAGCGCGGCGACGTGCTCACCGTCAGCACCCATGCCGATCCGGCCAGCTACTACCCCTTCTACACCGGCCATGCGCACGAGCGTGGCGCCGGCGCGGGCGAGGGCTGCAACCTGAACCTGCCGCTGGCCCATGGCAGCGGCAACGCCGAGTTCGCCGCTGCGCTGGACCAGGCCTGCCAGGCCATCGAGCGCTTCGCGCCGCAGGCCCTGGTGCTGGCGATGGGCTTCGACACCTTCCACGAAGACCCGATCAGCGTGCTGCGCCTGGACCATGCCGCCTACCACCGGGTGGGCGAGCGCGTGCGCGGCCTGGGCCTGCCCACCGTGGTGGTGCAGGAGGGCGGCTACATGGTCGAGGCCCTGGGGCCGGGCCTGCGCGCCCTGCTGGCCGGCCTGGACGGCGCGGCGCGATGAGCCACCAGGGCAGCACCGCACGCGGCGTCGGCCTGTTCCTGCTGGCCCTGCTGTGCTTTGCCTGCTATGACGCCTTTGCCAAGGCCATGGTGGCGCTCTACCCGCCCACCGTCGTCAACCTGGGCCGCTACATCGCGGTGGGCGCCATCGCGCTGGTGTGGCTGGCCCAGGCGCGTGACGGGTGGCCCTGGCGCCAGCCGCACCAGGGCCTGCTGTGGCTGCGCGCGCTGATGCTGGCCATCACCGCCACCAGCTTCATGACCGCGCTGGTCACCATGCCGCTGGCCGAGGCCACGGCCATCTACTTCACCGCGCCGCTGGTGATGGTGGCGCTGTCGCCCTGGCTGCTGGGCGAGCGGCCCACGCGCGGCCAGTGGGCGGCGGTGCTGGCCGGCTTTGCCGGCATGCTGCTGATCGTGCGGCCGGGCAGCGCGCTGCCGCTGGCCGGCACGGCGCTGATGGTGCTCGCGGCGCTGTGCTATGCGCTGTTCCAGGTGCTCACGCGCAAGCTGTCGGGGCGCGTGGTGCCTTGCGCGCAGTTCGCCAGCATGGCCGCGGTGTGCCTGGTGGTCACGCACCTGCCGGCGCTGTTCGGCCCGCCGCCGGTGTGGCCGGGCTGGGCCGCGCTGGGCCTGCTGGTGGCCGGTGGCGCACTCAGCGGCGTCGCGCAGCTGCTGCTGCTGGCGGCCTTTCGCCGTGCCCCGCTGGCCACGCTGGCGCCGCTGAACTACCTGCAGCTGCTGCTGGCGGTGCTGATCAGCAGCTTCTGGTTCCGGCGCCCGCCCGATGGCCTGGCGCTGGCCGGCATGGCGGTGATCGCCGCCGCCGGCGTCAGCCTGGCGCGCGCGGCGCGGCGGCCGGCCGCAGCCATGCCGGTGGCGGCCCCGGCGGCCGCGGCCCTGCCCGCCCGGCCACGCTAGGGAATCCACGGCCCGCCGCCGCCCGCCCGCGCTGCCACGATGCGCGCTCGTTGAAAACACCGCCCTGCCGCCATGTCTGCCCGCCGCCCGAAACCGCCCGACGCCGCCCCGCCCGCCGCCGCCCTGCCCGCTGCCGATCTGCCTGCCCCGGCGCCGGGCTTCCAGGCCATCGAGGTGCCCGACCTGGTGGCGCGTGTCGAGGCTCAGCTGCGCGACGCCATCCTGGATGGGCGCATCGGCCCTGGCGAGCGCATCGTCGAGGCCGAGCTGGCGCGGCAGATGGGCATCAGCCGCGCGCCGGTGCGCGAGGCCGCGCGCCGGCTGGAAAGCGCCGGCCTGCTGCTGGCGCGGCCGCGCCACGGCTTTGCGGTGCGCGAGTTCACCGCGCGCCAGGTGGAAGACCTGTACCGCGTGCGCATCACGCTGGAGCTGATGGCCTGCGAGCTGGTGTGCGCCCAGGCCGACGCGGCCGAGCTGGCCGCGCTGGAGCCGCAGGTGGACGCCATGGTGGCGCGCGCCGCCACGCTCACCCGCGCGCAGCGCGTGGCCATGGACATCGGCTTTCACCAGCATCTGGTGGCGCTGTCGCGCAATGCCTGCCTGCAGCGCCTGTACCTGCAGCTGAGCCACGAGGTGCAGCTGTTCCTGGCGCTGACCGAGGACACCTACGGCGACATCGCCGCGCTGGCCGACACCCACCGCCCGATCGCCCGCGCGCTGGCGCGCCGCGATGCGCCAGCCGCCTGCGCCGCACTGCGCCACCACCTGGATGTGGCGCTGGAGCATGTGGTGGCGCTGGCCCGGCAAGCCGGCACCCGCAAGGCCTGACGCCCACACCCCCATGCACCTGGTCCACAGCCCCCGGCACCGCGGCCACGATCCGCAGCAGTTCATCGTGCGCGGCCGCTTCCAGCGCAGCAACGAGCAGCCCGAGCGCGCCGACCGCCTGCTGGCCGCGGCGCTGGCCGAAGGCCTGGTGCCGGTGGAGCCGCCCGACCACGGCCCCGGCCCGCGCGCGGCCATCCACACGCCACGTTATCTGCACTTCCTGGAAACCGCCTGGGCGCGCTGGCAGCAGCTGCCCGGTGCCAGCGACGAGGTGCTGCCCAATGTCCACCCCTTCCCCGGCCAGCCCGCCAGCTACCCCGACAGCCTGGTGGGCCAGGCCGGCTGGCATCTGGGCGACATGGCCTGCTCGGTGGGCCGGCACACCTGGCAGGCGGCCGTGTGGTCGGCGCACTGCGCCACGCACGCCGCGCAGTTGCTGCTGGATGGCGAACATGCCGCCTATGCACTGTGCCGCCCGCCCGGCCACCATGCCTATGCCGACCGCGCCAACGGCTTCACCTATCTGAACAATGCCGCCATCGCCGCCCAGCACCTGCGCCAGCGCCATGCCCGCGTGGCGGTGCTGGATGTGGATGTGCACCACGGCAACGGCACGCAGGGCATCTTCTGGCGCCGGCGCGATGTGTTCACCGTGTCGCTGCATGGCGACCCGCACTTCTGCACGCCGTTCTTCACCGGCCATGCGCATGAGCGTGGCGAGGCCGAGGGCGAGGGCTTCAACCTCAACCTGCCGCTGGCCCGCGGCACGGCCGATGCCGAGTACCTGCGCACGCTGGACACCGCGCTGGAGCAGATCGCCCGCTTCGCCCCCGGCGCGCTGGTGCTGGCCCTGGGCCTGGATGCGCACGAGCGCGATCCCTACCAGGCGCTGGCCGTCAGCACGCCGGGCTTTGCCGCCATCGGCCGCGCGGTGGCGCAGCTGCGCCTGCCCACGCTGCTGGTGCAGGAAGGCGGCTACCTGTCGGACGACCTGGGCGCCAACCTGTGCAGCTTTCTGCGCGGCTTCCAGGCGGGGCGCTGAGGGGTGGCCTTGCCGCAGCCGATGGCCATCCACACCGCAGCCGGTGCGGCCCGCCCGCTGGCGCCGGCCTTCGACACCCTGCCCGAGGCCGCGGTGCTCACCGCGGCGCCGGCGCCGGTGCCGCTGCACTGGGCCAGCGGCATGCTGCAGGCGCACTGGGGCCTGGGCGGCACGCTGGCGCCGCTGTCGGGCGAGCGCGATGCCAACTTCCGCGTCGATGCCGACGACGGCACACGCTGGCTGTTCAAGGCCGCGCACCCGATCGAGCCGCCCGAGGTCACCGATTACCAGACCCAGGCACTGGCCCATCTGGCGCGCCAGGCCCCCATGCTGCCGGTGCAGCGCCTGCGGCCCACGCAGGCCGGCGCCTTGTCGCTGCGGCTCGGCGCGCCCGACGGCCGGCCACGCGTGCTGCGCCTGATCAGCTGGCTGGACGGCCTGCCCGCGCCGCAGGCGCCGCGCAGCGCCGCACTGCGCGACGACGTGGCGCGCATGCAGGCCCGGCTGCACCGCGCACTGGCCACGCTGCGCCACCCGGCCCAGGCGCGCCAGCTGCCCTGGGACCTGCAGCGCGCCGAGGCCGTGGACAGCCTGCTCGATGCCGTGCCCGATGCCGCGCGCCGCGCCATGGCCCGCGCCGTGCTGCGGCGCCATGTCGACCAGGTGCGCGGGGCGCTGGCGCGGCTGCCGCGCCAGGCCATCCACAACGACTTCAACCTTTACAACCTGCTGGTCGATCCGGCGCAGCCACAGCGTGTGAGCGGCGTGCTCGATTTCGGCGACATGCTGGCCGCGCCGCGCATCGCCGATGTGGCGGTGGCCGCCTCGTACCAGCTGGACGACCGCGACGGCCAGGCCAGCCTGGCCAGCGTGCTGCAGTTCGCCCGCGCCTACCACGCCGAAAGCCCGCTCGGCGCGGCCGAGCTCGACCTGCTGTGGCCACTGGTGCAGGCCCGGCTGGTGATGGTGGTGGCCATCAGCGGCTGGCGCGCGCAGCGCCAGCCCGCGCAGGCCGCCTACCTGCTGCGCAACAACGCCATCTCGTGGCAGCGGCTGGCGGCCACGCAGGCCGTGGACAGCGAGGCGGCGCGTCAGGCGCTGCATGCCGCCTGCGCAGCCTAGCCCTCATCCGACGCGACCTGGATGCCCCCCATGACCCTGTCGACCCCCGAGCTGCTGCAGCGCCGCGCCCGTCTGCTGGGCCCGGCCTACCGCCTGTTCTACGACGAGCCGCTGCACCCGGTGCGTGGCGAGGGCGTGTGGCTGTTCGATGCCGACGGCCGGCGCTACCTGGACGCCTACAACAACGTGGCCTCGGTGGGGCACGGCCGGCCCGAGGTGGTGCAGGCCATCGCCGCGCAGGCCGCCGTGCTCAACACCCACACCCGCTACCTGCATGAAGGCGTGCTGGCCCTGGCCGGGCGCCTGCTGGCCACCCTGCCGCCCGGGCTGCAGGAGGGCCAGGCCCACGCCATGTTCACCTGCACCGGCAGCGAGGCCAATGACCTGGCGCTGCGCATCGCCCAGGCCCACACCGGTGCCGACGGGCTGATCATCACCCAGTGGGCCTACCACGGCGTCACGGCGCCGCTGGCCGGCGCCTCGCCATCGCTGGGGCCGCAGCAGCCGCTGGGCGCGGGCGTGGTCACCGTGCCGCTGCCGCTGCGCGCGCCGGCCGGTGACATCGGCCCGCGCTTTGCCGAAGGTGTGCGCCAGGCCGTCGCCACGCTGCACGCCCAGGGCCGGCGCCCGGCCGCGCTGCTGCTGGACACGGTGTGCTCCAGCGACGGCGTGCTCACCCATCCGGCCGGCTGGCTGGACGAGGCCGTGGCCGCGCTGCGCGCCGCGGGCGGCCTGTTCATCGCCGATGAGGTGCAGCCCGGCTTCGGCCGCACCGGCGAGGCCTTCTGGGGCTTTGCGCGCCACGGGCCGTGCCCCGACATCGTCACGATGGGCAAGCCCATGGGCAACGGCCATCCGGTGGCCGGCCTGGTGGCGCGTGCCGAGGTGCTGGCCGCCTTCGGCCGGCAGTGCCGCTACTTCAACACCTTTGGCGGCAACCCGGTGGCCATGGCCGCCGCCAACGCGGTGCTGGACGTGATCGAGCGCGAAGGCCTGCAGGCCAATGCGCTGCGCACCGGTGCCGTGCTGCGCGCGCAGCTGGCCGCGCTGGGCCGGCGCCATGCCGGCATTGGCGCGGTGCGCGGCGCGGGCCTGTTCATCGGGCTGGATCTGGTGGATGCCGCGCAGGGCCGCGCGGCCTTCGCGCCGGCCCCGGCGTACACGCAGCGCGTGGTCAACGGCCTGCGCCGGCGCGGCGTGCTGCTGAGCGCCACCGGCCCCGAGGCCAGCACGCTGAAGATCCGCCCGCCGCTGGTATTCACCGAGGCCCATGCCACGCTGCTGGCCGATACGCTGGACGCCGTGCTCACCGATCTGGAGACCGCCGAATGACCGCCACCGCCGCACCCGCGATCAGCACCGAAGCCCTGGCCGCCGCCGTGGCCGCGCTGCAGCCCTGGATGGTGGACACGCTGGGCGCCCTGGTGGCCGCGCCCAGCCCCTCGGGCGCCGAGCAGCCGGCGGTGGACGTGTTCGAGCAGCAGCTGCGCGATCTGGGCCTGGCGCCCGAGCGCATTGCGCAAGACAGCGCGGCGATTGCCGGCTCGCCACTGTTCAGCTGCCCCTGCACGCCCGATGGCGGCCGCCACAACCTGCTGGCGCGCCACCTGCCGCCCGGCGGGGCGCAGGCCGCGGCGGGCGGCCGCTCGGTGCTGTTCAACGGCCACCTGGATGTGGTGCCCACCGGGCCCGAGGCGCTGTGGCGCCACCCGCCCTTTGCACCGCACGTGGCCGACGGCTGGCTGTACGGCCGCGGCGCCGGCGACATGAAGGGCGGCCTGGTGTGCGCGCTGGCGGCCTTCAAGGCCTTGCAGCAGCTGGGCTGGCAGCCGGCCGGCATCGTGGGCTTCAATGCCGTGGTGGATGAAGAGAACACCGGCAACGGCACGCTGGCCACCGTGGCCGCGCTGCAGCAGCGCGGTGCGGCCGGCGGCATCGGCCGCGCCATGGCCCAGGCGCGGCTCACCGACTTCGACGCGGTGATCATCCCCGAGCCCTTTGCCGAGACGCTGATGAGCGCCCAGGTGGGCGTGCTGTGGCTCACCGTCACCCTCACCGGCCGGCCGGCGCATGTGGGCTACATGCGCAGCGGGCTGAACCCGATCGAGGCCGCCCAGGCGGTGATGGCCGAGCTGAAGGCGCTGCAGGCCGAGTGGAACGCGCCCGAGCGCCGCCACCCGGCCTTTGCCGACGTGGTGCAGCCGATCAACATCAACCTGGGCCGGCTGGAGGGTGGCGAATGGCATTCGTCGGTGCCCTGCACCGCCACGATGGGCCTGCGCGTGGGCTTCTACCCCGACGAAGACCCCGACATCGTGCGCACCGCGGTGGAAGCGCGCATCCGCGCCGCCGCGGCGGCGGTGAACGCCGAGCTGGGCGTGGCGATCTCGCACGAGGGCTTCAAGGCCCCCGGCTGCGTGTACGACCTGGACGCCCCGGCGATGCGCGCGCTGGCCGATGCCCACCAGGCCGTGAACGGCCATGCGCCCGAACGCCTGGCCTGCACCGCCACCACCGATGGCCGGCACTTCCGCCTGCTGACCGACATCCCGGTGACCAACTACGGCCCCGAGGCGCGCCACATCCACGGCTTGGACGAATGCGTGAGCCTGGCCAGCATGCAGCGCGTGACCACCGTGCTGGCGCGTTATCTGGTGGACTGGTGCGGGGTGGTGGCGCGCTGAGTGGTGCCGCGGCACCGCGCGGCTCAGCGCCGCCGGCCCGGCGCGGCAGCCTCGATCGGCAGCGGCGCGCCGGCCTTGACTTCCTTGAGCACCACGCTCGAGCGCACATGGGTCACGCCGGGCAGCCTGAAGGCCACGCGGTGCAGAAACTGCTCGTAGCCGGCCACGTCGGGCACCAGCACCTGCAGGATGTAGTCGGCATTGCCGGTGGTGGCCCAGCAGCCGGTGATCTGCGGGCAGTCGGCCACCGCCTGCTCGAACTGCTGCACCACCGCCTCCTCATGCCGCGCCAGGTTCACCTCGGCGATCACGCATTGCGCCAGGCCCAGGCGGGCGCGGTCGAGCGCCACGGTGTAGGCGCGGATGGCGCCGGCCTCCTCCAGCGCCTTGATGCGCTTCCAGCAGGGCGTGGACGACAGGCCCACCTTGTCGGCCAGCTGCTGCACGGTCTGGCGCGCGTCGCGCTGCAGTTCGGCCAGCAGCTGGGCGTCGATGCGGTCGATGGGATGGGACACGGCGGGCGGTGGGCGCGGGCGGGGCGCCGGCTGGAACAGGCCGCCACTGTACGCGGCGGCGCGGCGCCGGGGGGCTGCGCCGACCCGCGCGTCAGGGCCCTTCGTCCAGCCGCGCCGCCTCGCGGATGCGGCCATGCTGGCGGTCCAGCCAGCCCTGGCTGTTGCGGTCCATGTTGTGCACCGCGGCGTCCAGCGCCATCGGCACCGGGCTGAAGCGGCCGAACCAGGGCGTGAGGTTGTTGCTTCCCTCGCGGCTGCCCACCACGCTTTGCACGCCGTAGCCGAAGCGCTCGGCACCGCGCACGCGCACGCCTGCGGCCTCGACGTCGCGCCGCGTGGTGAGCGGAAAGCTGAACTCGATGCCGGCCGCATTCACCCACTGGCTGCCGTAGGGCGAGTACAGGCGCGGTGCATCGGGCCTGAACTGGCTGCGCCGCACGTACAGGGCCACGGCCACGTCACCGAACCAGTGCCGGCTGACGGCCAGCGCGCCGCGGTCGCCATGCCAGAAGCGGCCGCCGTGCAGTTCCAGCGCGGTCTGCAGCGGCTGCACCATGTAGCGGTAGGAGGCGATGGTCGAGCGCTTCTGGAAATCGATGTCGGTGTGGTTGAACAGCGCGCTGGCAATGCCGAAGCGGTGCTGGCCGTCGCCCGGCGCCCAGCGCAGTTCCACCTGGCCGCCATCGAGCTTGCCGAACAGCCGGCCCACCGAGGCGCGGCCGGTGAGACCGGGGCCCAGATCGGCCACCTGGTGCAGCATGGCGCGGAACCACATGTCGTCGATGCGGAAGTCAGAGAACACCTGGCCCGGCGCGTAGTCGGCCGAATGGTCGATCGCGCGCACCCAGGCCAGATCGGCCGTGGCACCGCGCCACAGCGGCCACTGCAGCGTGATGTCCACGCCCCAGGTGCTGTCGAAGGCACCGAACTCGGTGCCCACGCGGGTGTCCAGATCGGGCGCGAACTCCAGCCGCGGGTGCTGCCAGCCGGGGTTGATGCGCTGCTGCCACCAGGCGATGGCACCTTCGTCGGCCGCGGGCCGCGCGCGGGCGCCGGCCAGCAGGCGCGGCGGGCGCGGATCGCCGGGCGTTGCGCCGCCGCCATCTGCGCAGGGGCGCGCGGCCAGCCAGTCGGCCAGGCAGGCCAGCGGCATCTCGGCACGCCAGGCCACCACGCCCTGGCGGCGCAGACGCACATCCAGCCGATGGCCAGGGGCCTGGCCGCTGGCACCGGCCACGCGCCGCAGCGCCACGCCCAGCGCATCCAGATCGTTCCAGCGCCAGGCGCCGTTTTCCACATCCACCACCAGCGCGCCATCGTCGCGGCGGCCGATGCCGATGTCGTCGAAGCCGGCACGGGCCAGGGTCTGTGCCAGCGCCTGGGCCCACTGGGCGGCGGCGGTGGCGGCAGCGCCGCTCAGCGGCGGCACCGGTGGCGCGCGGCGCGCTGCGGGCTGGGCACTGCCACCGCCTGCACCGCCGGCACCCGCGGCGCGGCTGGCCACCAGGTCTTGCACCAGTTCGGTCCAGGCGGCCATGCCCTGGCGCTGCGGCGCATCCAGCTGCACCGAGACGCCGGCGCTCCACCAGTGCGCGGGCGTGAAGCTGTCGCGCTGCAGGCTGTGCTGCCATTGCAGCCAGGGCTCCAGATGCGCGGGCCGCCAGCGTGCCGGCAGCGTGAGGCGCGCGCCCAGCCACTGGCGCCGGCCGATGGCCTCGGCCTGCAACTGCACGACCTCGTGGGCACGCCAGCGCAGGCTGCCGAAGGCGCCGTCCAGCGCGGCCTGGGCCGAGTGGGCGCGCGCCAGGCCGGCAGTGGCTGCCCAGGCGCCACGCTCGGCACCGAGCACGCCATACCAGGCGCGGTTGAAGGTGGCGGCGCCGCCCAGATCGGTGGCGCCGAAGGCGGCTGACAGGCGCACGCCCGGCAGTGCCGCCAGGCCGAAGCGGTGGCCGGCCTTGAACGAGGCTGACAGGTCACGCGTCACGGCGCCCCGGCAGGGGTCGCTGCCCGCCAGGTACAGGTTGCAGTGCAGATCGTTGGTGGCCAGACGGCCCGTGATCTCCAGGCCCGGCAGCACGCCGGCCGACACCATCAGGTTGTGGCCGCGTGGCGCGGCGGTATGGCCGGGCAGGGCCTGGTCATGCGCCAGCAGCACCTGGCCCCAGGCCGCGGGCTCGGCCGAGGGCGTGAGCCCCAGCCCGGTGTAGCCCGGCGCGGCTAGGCCGGCCACCGGCTGGGCGCACACATGGGTGGCGTGGGTGAGGCAGGCCAGCAGCAGCAGGCCGGCAGGCGCGAGACGCGGTGTCATCGGTGCCTTTCTCGGCGATGCGCGGCGGCATCGCCCGTGCAGAAGACGAGACCACGGCCAGCCGGCAGGCGCCGCGCAGGCGGCGGGGCCGGTGCGTGGGCGTCGGCCGGATGGCCGTGGTCGACTTGGAGGCCCGCTGGCGCGGCGGCCAGCGGGCTGGCCGCCGCCGGGGCGGGCGTCAGATCCAGCTGGCGAAGCCGGGCGTGCCGGTCACGTCGCGGATGTAGTCCTTGATCGTGGCGTCGCTGCTGCGCTTGCGCTGCAGGCCGTCGATCGTGACCCCGGGCTGCACCGACATGCCGCTGGTGGCAGTGGCGTCGTACTGCTGGTAGCGGAAGCTGCCGCCGGCGCCGTCGATCACGCCGGTGTCGCGGCAGGTCGAGCTGGGGCCATAGGCGATCTGGCTGCTGGTGGGCCGCCAGTAGCTGCCGCTGCTGCCGCTGGACAGCGAGAACATCTGCATCTGCGCACGGTCGTTGAACTCGCCGCGGGTCTGGCCGTTGGCCTGGCCCACGCTGGTCCAGTTGCACACGAAGCTGGCGATCAGGCCGTCATAGGGCTGGCTCGTCCAGTTGCTGCCGCCGTCCCAGGTGGCGCCCTGCATCGGCGCACCGAAGCCGAAGAAGCCCACACCGCCCAGCGTGCCGCCGCTCTCGCTCATCAGCACGTTGAACAGGCGCGTCTGCTCGTAGCCCACGCCAGCCACCCAGCCCGAGCTGAAGCTGCCGGTGAAGGTGTCGACGTCGAACTCGGCGCCCAGGCGGGTGAAGCCGCCGGTCCACTTCCAGGCCGCATAGTTGGCCGACTCGTAGCTCGGCAGCTGCGAACGCGTCGGGTCCAGCTCGCCATTGGCCTGGAAGGCCGGAATCGACATCAGCCCCGCGCTGCCCAGCGTGGGCGCCGCGCCGGACGGATCGCCGGCATAACCACCGGTGCGCGCCTTCACGTACATGGTGTTGTTCAGGCGCTGGTAGGCCACCGAGGTGATGCGCCAGTTGTTGTCGGTCACGCGGCTGCCGGAATCGCTGCCCACCTTCTGCACCAGCTGCAGCACGCCGCTGAACACCACGGTGTGGCTGCTGTTGGCCGCCGGGAAGCCGAAGCCCGCACCGGTGTAGCCCACCGGCGCCGTGCCACCGCCCGTGCCGCCGCCGCTGCTGCTGCCCGACGAGCTGCCACCGGTGCCGCCGGTGCCCGGCGCCGTGCCGGTGCCACCGGTGCCCGGCTGGGTGCCGGTGCCACCGGTGCCCGGTTGCGTGCCGGTGCCACCGGTGCCCGGTTGGGTGCCGGTGCCACCCGTGCCGCCGGTGCCGCCGGTGCCGCCGGTGCCACCGGTGCCGCCGGTGCCACCCGTCTGCGCCCAGGCCGAACCACTGAACAGGCCGGCCACGCGCTCGGCCACGCGCTGCGGCTGCAGCTGGGCCAGCGCATGGCGGGCGATGTCTGACCAGGCGGGCGCCTGGGCCGTGGTGCTGCGCAGCAGGCCGCGCAGCCGCGAGGCCGATGCGCCGGCGTTGGCCACCGACGGGAAGTGCAGCAGGCGCAGCTCCAGATCGGTGCTGTTGGTGCTGCCGTTGCCTTGCGGCATCTCCAGGCGCAGCGTGGCCGAGGTGAGGTAGGCACCCGAGGACAGCGGCGTGAAGCTTGCCGCGGTGATGCTCAGCCGGCCGCCGTTGTAGCTGCCCGGATAGACAAGCTGGCTGGCCAGCTCGGTGCCCACGTCAATGCTGGCACCGGCCGTCGGCAGCACGCCACCGTTCTTGCGGATGGCCGCCACCAGGGCCGCGGCCGAGACCTTCAGCCCGGTCATCACCTGGGCCCGCGGGCCGGTGAGCACCTTGCTCATCTGCGCGGCGGCGCAGGCGTCGCCGCTGCCCGGCTCCACCGGCAGCCACAGGCCCAGGTCGCCGCCGGGCAGGTTGCCGTTGTGGTCGCTGGCACTCGACTGGGTGTCGGGATGCTGCAGGTAGCTGACGTTCGGGCCGTAGCAGTTGGTGCGGGCGCTGGACGCCGCGCCCAGATCATTGATCAGGGCCATCAAGGTGCCCGGGTTGTCGACGCCCAGTGCCCCACCCAGCGTGACCGAGCCATTGATCAGGTCACCGATCAGGCCCTGGTCCTGGTACAGGCGCAGCGCGGTGGCGCTGGCGGCGTTGAGCGTCGGGCCGGCATGGGCTGCCGGCACGGCCAGGCCCACGGCCTCGGCCAGCAGCGTGCGCAGCGATTCACCCTGCCACAGCCGCGCCACCCAGTTGCGCTGCACAGGCGGCGCGGCACTGACCGTGGCCGTGCTGCTGCCCAGCTCGGTGGGCGAACCCACGGCCAGACCGATCGGGAACACGCCGGCCGCCTGCGCCGACACCGTGCCGGGATCAACCCCGGCGCCAGAGCCCGAACTGCTGCCCGAACTGCTGCCGGAGCTGCTGCCCGAACTGCTGCCCGAGCTGCTTCCGGACGTGCCGCCCGAGGTGCTGCCTGAGGTGCTGCCAGACGTGCTGTCGGAGGTGCTGCCTGACGTGCTGCCAGACGTGCTGCCTGACGTGCTGCCGGAGGTGCTGCCAGAGGTCCCCCCTGACGTGCTGCCGGACGTGCTGCCCGAGGTGCTGCCACCCGAGGTGCTGCCTCCCGAGGTGCTGCCCCCCGAGGTACCGCCACCCGAGGTGCTGCCGGTGCCGGGATCGGTGATCACCGGCTTGAAGCTGTCGGGGATGCCGCTGCCCAGGTTGTCGCGCACCACCTCGGTGAAGCGGGCCGCGAAGTCACCCAGCAGGCCCTGCGTGCCCAGCGTGCCGGCCGCAGCCTGGGTGCCCAGCGTGGCAGCAAACTGTGCCAGGTCGGTGCCGGTGGGCGCGCTGCGCGCCAGCGCGGTGAGCAGCGCGCCGTAGGTCAGCGCACTGCCCGTGCCGGCGAGCTTGAGCTCGCTGGCCGGGCGGCCCACCATGTCCACGCCGAACACCACCGGCTTGGCGAAGATGTCCACGCTGGCGCTGGTCAGGCCGAAGTACGACAGCAGCGTGCTCACCTTGGCCGCCACGGCAGTGGCGGTGATCTCGCCCGGCGGCGGCGTGAAGCTGCTGCCACTGAAGCTCGACGGCGTCACGCCCATCATCGTGGCCAGCGCGTGCGTGAGCTGGGTGACACCGATGGCCACCGTGCCCGAGCCGCCCACATCGGGCACCACCGACAGCAGCGTCTGGCTGGCGCCGAAAGGCTGGGCGGTGTTGGTGCGCTCGTCGAAATAGGTGACGCCATCGCCGCCCTGCACGCGCACCACCACCGGTCCGCGGTAGCCGTTGAGTTTGAGCGTGGCCGTGCCCAGCGGCACCTGGGCCGTGGTGCCTTCGGCCAGCAATGCGCCGGTGACCGGGTGGTAGATCGACACCTTGGCCCCGGCGGACACACCGCCGAGCGCCGGCGTGACTTCCATCGAGGTGGTGCTGACCACACCGTCGACTGCAACGGCATCGTCCGAGCCGCCCAGGCAGCCGGACAGGGTGGCCATGGCCACCAGGGGCAGGGCGGCACCCGCCCAACGCTTCATGTTCATCGATCTAGCTCCCGCAGGAATGGTGGGCTGCCGGGACATGCAGATCCTCGACAGCGGCGTTGTGAAGGGCGGATTCGGGGGGGTCGTGGTGCAGCGCCCTCCAGTCGCGAGCACCGACGTACAGATGCGGCGAATTCTTCTGTTCCGGCCCCATGTCTTTGGGCCGATAAACCCAGCGCAAGCGGCCCAGTTCATCGATTCGGATGCCGGGAGAAATGCCAAAAATGCACGCCAGTTCGGCATGCCATGCCGCGCCGCCAGACCACCGCCATGACCCCTCCCGCTTCTCTCTTGCCGCTGCCGGCCCTGCCGGCGTCGGCCACGCCATGGCGCCAGGCGCTGGCGGGCCTGGCCTGGCTGCTGCTGGGCGCCTGGGCCGTGTTCAGCCTGCGCCCGGCCGGGGCGCGCATCGGCCCGGCCGAGGCGCCGTGGGTGGTGCTGGGCCTGGTGCTGTGGCTGGGCTGCGGACTCACGCTGGCGCACCTGCTGGCCTGGGGTGCGCCGGCTGCCAGTCGCCAGGCCCCGTCCGGCGGTGGCGTGCTGCCCGGCTGGGCCGGGCGCACGCTGCGCAAGTGGCTGGCCGTGCAGGGGCTGCTGCTGGCCTGCGCTGCGGCCTATGCCGTGCTGCCTGAATACCAGGGCGCGCTGTACAAGCCCTTCATCGGCCTGTGCCGGCGCTTCTGGCCGCTGTTCTCGCTGCTGGCCCTGCCCTACCTGGCCTGGGTGGACCGGCGCATGGCCCGGCCGCACGACCTCTACTGGTCACTTGGCGACCGGCTGCTGGGCGGCCACGGCCGCGCGCCGCACACCGGCCAGGCACCGGCTGCCGAGGCCTGGCGCCACCTGGCGCTGGGCTGGCTGGTCAAGGCCTTCTTCCTGCCGATGATGTTCGGCTATGCGGTGCGCCAGGTGCAGGGGCTGGACCGCCTGCTGCTGCAGGGCGGCACGCCCGGCTTCCTGGCGCTTTTCGAGCTGGGCATCGCGCTGCTGTATTTCATCGACGTGGTGTGGGGCACGCTGGGCTATCTGTGGTCGCTGCGGCTCACCGACAGCCAGGTGCGCTCGGCCGAGCCCAGCGCCGCCGGTTGGGCGCTGGCGCTGGTGTGCTACGAGCCCTTCTCGCGTGCGGTGTGGCCGGCCTACTTCGCCTACGATTCGGCGCACCGGCCCTGGGCGCACTGGCTGGCCGAGCTGCCGTCGCTGCAGCTGGCCTGGGGCCTGGCCATCCTGGCGCTCACCGCGGTGTATGCGCTGTCCACGGTGGCCTTCGGCCTGCGCTTTTCCAACCTCACCCACCGCGGCATCATCACCAGCGGCCCGTATCGCTGGTGCAAGCACCCGGCCTACCTGTCCAAGAACCTCAGCTGGTGGCTGATCAGCATGCCCTTCATGGTGTCGGTGGATGTGGCCTCCAGCCTGCGCTGCTGCGCCATGCTGCTGGGCGTGAACCTGGTGTACTGGCTGCGCGCGCGCTCGGAAGAGCGCCACCTGTCGGCCGATCCCACCTACCGCGCCTACGCCGCGGCCATCGATGCGCGCCACCGCCGCTGGGCCGCCGCTGCGCGCGGCCTGCTGCCCCGCGTGGCCATGCCGCGGGCACGGCGCCACCACATCGCGCCACGAAGCTGATTTCGCGCGCAGGCGCTGGCGACTGTCACCGCCACGCCTCAATTCCTACCAAATGTAAGCGCCCCGCCGCGTGCCGCCCCAGGTGCGCGGCTGCTTCGGTGTTTTGCCACCCCGTATCCACGGGTAGCGCAGCGTGAAGAACCGTCAAGACGCCCCCACACAATACCCCGGCTTCAGTCCGTAGCGCGGGGCCATCGACGATCGGTGCAAGCCCGGCACGGCAGTACCAATCTCCCGGGGGAAATCCGATGTCGATTCGTTCCATGCGCGCCCGCGTTGCCGCCGCCCTGCGGCAAGCCAGCAAGACACGGAAGGCCGCCGCGCAACGTGAGCCGTCGGCCTGGCGCATCGAGACCCTGGAACCCAAGCTGCTGCTGTCGGCCGACGCGCTGCCGGCGGTGCAGTCGCTGCTGGACGATCCCGGCGCCGAGCTCGGGCTGCAGCCCGCGGCGGCCGTGGCATCGCCCGCCGCGGTGGTGAGCCAGGGGCCGGGCAACAACCTGTACCTGTTCGGCCGCGGCGATGGCGCCACCACCGTGCAGTCGTACGACGATCCCAACCTGGGCAAGCTCAACACGCTGCAGTTCAGGGCCGGCGTGGCACCGGCGGATGTGCTGGTGGCGCGCGCCAACGACAGTCAGTTCGGCGCCGAGGTGGCGCTGACGCTGAGCATCGCCGGCACCGCCGATGCCATCACCTTCAATGGCTTCCTCTACGGCGGCACGCCGGCCAACGCGCAGAACACGCTGCAGCAGGTACGCTTCGACGACGGCACGCTGTGGGACATCCCGCAACTGCTGTCGATGATCGGCATGGGCAGCCCGGCCGGCGAAACGCTGAACGGCGGCAACAGCGCTGATCTGCTCAACGGCGCAGCGGGCAATGACACGCTGAACGGCAACGGCGGCAACGACACGCTGTACGGCGGCGCCGGCGACGACAGCCTGGATGGCGATGACGGCAACGACATCCTCGATGGCGGCACCGGCAACGACACGCTGCGCGGTGGCTACGGCAGCAACACCTTCCTGTTCGGCCG
>CAYPDO010000001.1:37480-39022 GCA_964409495.1 uncultured Bordetella sp. | reverse complement strand
TCTTCCGCAACGACGACCCCGCCAACGCCTACAACGGCCTGCAGCGTGTGCGCTTCGACGACGGCACCACCTGGGACATCGCCACCCTGGTGGCCCTGTCGCAGGTGTTCACCGATGGCAACGACAGCGTGCGCGGCACCAACGTGGCCGACAACTTCAACGGCGGCCTGGGCAACGACACCATCGGCGGCGCCGGTGGCAATGACACGCTCGACGGCGGCCCCGGCAACGACAACCTGGCCGGCGACGGCGGCGACGACACCGTCATCGGCAACACCGGCAACGACACGCTGGCCGGCGGCAGCGGCAACGACAGCCTGCAAGGCGACGACGGCAACGACAACCTCGACGGCGACGCCGGCAACGACACGCTGTACGGCGGCGCAGGCGACGACTCGCTCGAAGGCGGCGACAACGACGACACCCTCGACGGCGGCGCCGGCAACGACACGCTGCGCGGTGGCTACGGCAGCAACACCTTCCTGTTCGGCCGCGGCGATGGCCAGGACCGGCTCTACTACAACTACAACGGCGGCGATGGCAGCCGCGTCAACACGCTGCAGTTCAAGGCCGGCATCGCGCCGGCCGACGTCATCGTCCGCCAGACCTACGACAACTACTTCGGCGGCAACAACGGCGCGCTGCTGCTGAGCATTGCCGGCACCACCGATTCGGTCACCGTCAACGGCTTCTTCCGCAACGACGACCCCGCCAACGCCTACAACGGCCTGCAGCGTGTGCGCTTTGACGACGGCACCGAGTGGGACATCGCCACCATTGTCAACACGCTGCTGGCCGGCACGGTGGGCAACGACAACGTGGCCGGCACCGGCGCCGCCAACACCCTGCACGGCGATGTGGGCAATGACGTGCTCGCCGGCCGCGGCGGCGACGACCAGCTGTTCGGCGACGACGGCAACGACACGCTGTATGGCGACAGCGGCAACGACACGCTGACCGGCGGCACCGGCAACGATTGGCTCGATGGCGGCGCTGGCGACGACACCGTGGTGTTCGGCCGCGGCGACGGCCAGGACACCATCGGCCACCAGTACGACACCAGCAGCGGCAAGCTCAACACCGTGCTGTTCCGCGCCGATGTGCTGCCGGGCGATGTGAGCGTGCGCCGGGTGCACGACAGCCAGAGCGGCAGCGCCACGGCGCTGGAGCTGTCCATCACCGGCAGCAACGACCGCATCACCGTCAACTACTTCTTCTACAACGACGATCCGGCCAACGCCTACAACGCGCTGCAGCAGGTGCGTTTTGCCGACGGCACGGTGTGGACCATCGCGCAGCTGATGCTGCTGATGAGCACCGGCACCGAGGCCAACGACCTGCTGCGCGGCAGCGCCGGGGCCGACACCCTGAGCGGGGGCCGCGGCGACGACTCGCTGGACGGCCGCGAAGGCGCCGACCGCCTGCTGGGCGGCAGCGGCAACGACGCGCTCTACGGCGGCGGCGGCCACGACACGCTGGACGGCGGTACCGGCAACGACTGGCTGGACGGCGGCTCGGGCAACAACACCTACCTGTTCGGCC
>CAYPDO010000001.1:36006-37380 GCA_964409495.1 uncultured Bordetella sp. | reverse complement strand
ACTACGACACCGCCGCCGGCAAGCTCAACACCGTGCAGCTCAAGCCCGGCGTGGCCCCAGCTGATGTCATCCTGCGCCGCGCCACCGGCAGCCAGGGCAGCACCAACGAGTCGCTGGAGATCCTGATCGCCGGCACCGATGACCGGCTCACGATCAACTACTTCTTCCAGGGCGACAACCCGGCCAGCTACTACAACCCGGTGCAGCAGCTGCGCTTTGACGATGGCACGGTGTGGAACATCGGCGCCATCCTGGCTGAGCTGGGCCGCGGCAGCGCCGTCACCGAGAACCTGCGCGGCACCACCGGCAACGACACCCTGAACGGCGGCGCCGGCAGCGATTCGATCGACGGCGCCGAGGGCGCCGACACGATCAGCGGCGGCAGCGGCAACGACGGCCTGTACGGCGGCGGCGGCCACGACACGCTGGACGGCGGCACCGGCAACGACTGGCTGGACGGCGGCTCGGGCAACAACACCTACCTGTTCGGCCGTGGCGATGGCCGCGACAGCATCGCCTACAACTACGACACCGCCGCCGGCAAGCTCAACACCGTGCAGCTCAAGCCCGGCGTGGCGCCGGCTGATGTCATCCTGCGCCGGCTCACCGGCAGCCAGGGCGGCACCAACGAGTCGCTGGAGATCCTGATCGCCGGCACCGACGACCGGCTCACGGTCAACTACTTCTTCCAGGGCGGCAACCCGGCCAGCTACTACAACCCGGTGCAGCAGATCCGCTTCGACGACGGCACGGCCTGGGACCTGGCGGCCATCGTCGCGCGCCTGGAAGTGGCGCCCACGCTCACGCCGGTGACCGGCAGCAACCTGGCCGACACGCTGAGCGGCACCGCTGCCGACGAAGCCCTCAGCGGCCTGGGCGGCAACGACCTGATCAGTGGCGGCGCCGGCACCGACACGCTGGCCGGCGGCACCGGCAACAACACCTATGTGTTCAACCGTGGCGACGGTGTGGACACCATCCTCTACAGCGGCGACACCTCGGGCGCGCGCCTGAACACCGTGCAGCTGGGCGGCGGCATCACGCCGGCCGACCTGCTGCTGCGCGTGGCGCACGACACCCAGACCAGCGAACGCACGGCGCTCGAGATCGCGCTGCGCAACAGCACCGACCGGCTGCGCATCAACCACTTCCTGCAGGGCGACAACCCGGGCGGCAGCACCAACCCGGTCCAGCAGCTGCGCTTTGACGACGGCACGGTGTGGACCGCCGCCGAGATGATGCGGCAACTGCTGCAGCCCACCGCCGGCGACGACAGCCAGACCGGCACCGTGGGCGCCGACACGCTCGACGGCGGCGAGGGCCACGACACCCTGGCCGGCCGCGGCGGCCACGACACGCTGCAAGGCGGCGCCG
>CAYPDO010000001.1:5489-35906 GCA_964409495.1 uncultured Bordetella sp. | reverse complement strand
ACCCGCTGCAGCGCATCCAGTTTGCCGACGGCACCGTCTGGACCATCGCCGACATGGTGGCCCGCGTGCTGGCCGGCACGGCCGGTGACGACGGCCTCAACGGCCTGGTGTGGAACGACAACCTCGACGGCGGCAACGGCCACGACACCCTGGCCGGCCGCGGCGGCCACGACACGCTGCAAGGCGGCGCCGGCGATGACCTGCTCTACGGCGAAGACGGCAACGACACGCTCGACGGCGGCGCCGGCCATGACTGGCTGAATGTGGGCAATGGCAGCAACACCGTGCTGCTGGGCCTGGGCGACGGCCAGGACACGCTGGCCGCCACCGGCTGGGACACCGGCAAGACCAATGTGCTGCAGTTCAAGGCCGGCATCGGCCCGGCCGACGTGACGCTCAGCCGCGCCTTCGACCAGGGCGCGCGCAACGACACCGCCCTGCTGGTGCGTTATGGCAGCGGCGGCGATGCGCTCACCGTCAACGGCTTCTTCGAGGGCGACGACCCCAACCGCGGCTACAACCCGCTGCAGCGCATCCAGTTTGCCGACGGCACCGTCTGGACCATCGCCGACATCGTGGCCCGCGTGCAGGCCGGCGGCAGCGGCAACGACACCCTGGCCGGCCTGGTGTGGAACGACACGCTGGACGGCGGCAGCGGCGATGACAGCATCGGCGCGCGCGGCGGCAGCGACACGGTGCGCGGCGGCGCAGGCGACGACAGCCTGTCGGGCGAAGACGGCAACGACACGCTGGAAGGCGGCACCGGCAACGACACCCAATCGGGCGG
The DNA here is from genome assembly GCA_964409495.1 of uncultured Bordetella sp. Classification (GTDB taxonomy): domain Bacteria; phylum Pseudomonadota; class Gammaproteobacteria; order Burkholderiales; family Burkholderiaceae_C; genus Pseudaquabacterium. The sequence continues at coordinate 35,119 of CAYPDO010000001.1, read as the reverse complement.
GGGCGGTGCCAACACCTACCTGTTCGGCCGCGGCGACGGCCAGGACACGCTGCTGGAAAGCCCCTACGACACCAGCGCCGGCAAGCTCAACACGCTGCAGTTCAAGGCCGGCGTGGCGCCGTCCGACGTGGTCGTGCGGCGGGTGTTCGATTACCGCACCGCGCAGTACACGGCCATCAGCCTGGGCATTGCCAACACCGACGACCGCGTCACGGTCAGCTACTTCCTCCACAACAACGATTCGCGCAACCCGTACAACCCGCTGCAGCAGGTGCGCTTTGACGACGGCACGGTGTGGAACCTGGCCGCCATCGTGGCCGAGATCGACAAGTCGGTGGGCATGGACCTCACCGTGCAGGATGTGGTGGTGACGCCGGTGGCGGCCTCGCAGTTCCTGTCGGGCGGCCAGGTGCAGGTGAGCTGGACCACCGTCAACCAGGGCCCCACGGCCACCATCGGCGACTTCGCCGACCGGGTGACGCTGCGCGCGGCCGACGGCAGCGTGCTGGTGCAGTTGCTGGTGCCCTATGTCGAGACCAGCAGCGGCGCGCTGGCCGGTGGCGCGCGCATCGCGCGCAGCGCCACGCTGACCCTGCCCGATGGCCCCAGCGGCGCCGGCAGCCTGCTGGCCGTGGTGGAAACCGACTTCGGCAACACGCAGAAGGAAGGCGGCAGCGCCGAGACCAACAACCGCGGCCAGGTGGCCTTCAGCAGCACGCTGGCCGAGTACGTGAACTACGTCAACCTGGTGGCCAGCGATCTGAGCATTAGCCCGGCCGGCGACTGGCAGCCCGGCGACACCGTGACCGTGGGCTGGACCAGCAGCAATGCCGGCACCGTGCCACCCGCACGCGCCTGGACCGAACGCGTGGAGGTGCTCAACCAGAGCACCGGCCTGGTCATCGCCAGCCTCACCCGCGCCGGCAACCCGGCCGAGGCCGCGCCGGGGGCCAGCGTGGCACGCAGCGCCAGCTTCACCTGGCCGGGCGGCAGCAGCGCCGCCGGCGCGATCCGCCTGCGCGTCACGGTGGATGCCGGCAGCGAGATCGCCGAATTCAACGGCAACGGCACGCTGGAGAACGACAACCAGCTCGAACGCCTGATCGAGGTGGGCTCCGACCTGGTGCCCCGCAATGTGGGCCTGGCCGAGGCCAACCCGCAATCGGGCGACGTGGTCACCGTGCGCTGGGAAGATGTGAACCAGGGCCGCGTGGCCACCCACCTGCCCTACCAGGACCGCGTGGTGGTGCGCCAGCGCCATGCCGACGGCACGCCCGGCGCCGTGCTGGTCGACACCCTGGTCGGCTTTGCCGGCGCCGCGGCCGTGCCGCTGGCCGCAGGCGAGGTGCGTGCGCGCAGCCACAGCTTCGCGCTGCCGCAGGGCGTGGCTGGCACGGGCAGCTTCGACATCACGGTCACCGCCGACCACAGCAGCAGCGGCAGCGGCGTGCTGTTCGAGACCAATGCCGACGGCACGGCCGAGGCCAACAACCAGGCCACCGGCAGCTTCACCGCCACGCTGCGCCTGTATGCCGACCTGGCCGTGACCGCACTCGACGTGCCCTCCAGCGTCAACTCGGGCGCCGAGCTCACGCTGGGCTGGACGGTGCGCAACCAGGGTGGCGTGCCGGCCAGCGCCAGCAGCGGCTGGATCGACCGCATCGTGCTCTCGGCCGACGAGACCGTGGGCAATGGCGACGACATCGTGCTGGCCGAGCTGCCGCGCGGCAGCGCACTGGCCAGCGGTGCCGAATACCGGCAAAGCACCACGGTGCGCATCCCCACGCGCCTGTCGGGCAACTACCGCATCGCGGTGATCGCCGACGCCACGCGCCAGGTCACCGAGCCCGACACGCGGGCCGACAACACCCGCGTCTCGGCCGCCATTGCGGTAAGCCAGACCTATGCCGACCTGAGCCCCACGCTCACCACCGTGCCGGCCGAGATTTTTGCCGGCCGCAGCGCACGGGTGCAGTGGTCCGTCCAGAACTCGGGCACAGTGGCCACCGACGTCAACCGCTGGGTCGACCAGGTCTACCTCAGCAGCACGCCCGAGCTGAATGCCCAGGCCACGCTGATCGGTTCGGTCACCCGCGCTGGCACGCTGGCGGTGGGTGAGCGCTACGACGCCACGCTGGATTTCACCGTGCCGCGCGACATCACCGGCCAGCGCTGGGTGATCGTCAAGACCGACGCCTTTGCCGCCGTCTATGAGCTCGGCCGCACCGCCAACAACGTGGCGGTGGCCAGCGCGGCCACGGCCGTGCGCGCTGAGCCGCGCCCCAACCTGCAGATCGAGGGCCTCAGTGCGCCCGCCAACTGGCGCGTGGGCCAGACGGTGCAGCTCGACTACAGCGTGCGCAACGCCGGCAACGATGGGGTGGACGGCTTCTTCGGCGAGGAGATCCGCCTGGTCGATGCGCTGGGCATCTCGCCGCCGCAGGTGCTCACCAGCACCTGGGCCTTCCGCAGCCTGGCCGCCGGGGCCGCGCTGCCGCAGCGCATCAGCCTGGCCGTGCCGGCGCTGCCGCCCGGCCAGTGGCGCCTGGAGGTGGTGGCCGACCGGGGCGGCCATGTGACCGAATCGGTGGAAACCGACAACACCGCCAGCCTGGCGGTGGCCGTGGTGGCGCCCGACCTGGTGGTGGGCAACCTGAGCACCAGCGGCCTGCTGCAGGGCGGCGAGGCCGTGAGCCTGGCCTGGACCACGCGCAACATCGGCAGCGCCGATGCGGCCAGCGTGCACGAGAAGATCTACCTCTCGCGCGACGGCGCGGTGGATGGCGCCGACACCCTGCTGGGCGAGCGCCAGCTCGACACCCTGGCCGCCGGCGCCAGCGCCGCGGGCAGCCTGGCGTTCACGCTGCCGGAGGACTTGTCGGGCAGCTGGCGCCTGATCGTCGTCACCGACACCGCCAACGCCAGCAACGAAAGCACGCGCGAGAACAACAACCTCGATTCGCTGGCCATCGACGTGGCCCTCGATGCCCATGCCGACCTGGCCGTGCTGAGCGTCAGTGCGCCCACGCAGGTGATCGACGACCCCGCCAGCATCACCGTGGCCTGGACGGTGGCCAACCAGGGCCCGGGCGCCGGCCGCAGCAGCGTCTGGACCGACCGCGTCATCTACACCACCAACGACGTCATCGGCGACAGCGACGACCTGGTGCTGGGCAGCGTGGTGCACGAGGGCGCCCTGGCCGCCGGCGGCACCTACAGCGCGCATCTCGATGTGCGCTTCGGCCCGGCCTTCAGCCGCCACGGCACCATCGTCGTGCGCAGCGATGCCACCGGCGCGGTGTGGGAGAACGGCCGCGAGGCCAACAACGACGGCCGCGCCGCCAACGCCACCGACGTGATGCCGATCGCCTATGCCGACCTGCGCGTGGAATCGGTCAGCACGCCGTCCACCGCCTACAGCGGCCGCGAGCTCACCGTGCAGTGGCAGGTGGCCAACCGCGGCATCGGCATCACCAACACCGGCAGCTGGAGCGACACCGTGTGGCTCAGCCGCAATGCCGACGGCAGCGGCCAGCGCTTCGATCTGGCCAGCGCCGGCCACCTGGGCCAGATGGCGGTGGGCGACAGTTACCAGCGCAGCATCAGCGTGCGCCTGCCCGAGGGCATCTCGGGCGACTGGTACCTGAACGTGGCCACCGCCGGCGGCGCGGTGTACGAGTTCATCCACGGCGGCAACAACGTCGGCCACTCGCTGGCCGTGCCGGTGACGCTGAGCGACTCGCCCGACCTGATCGTGGAAAGCCTGGACGCCCCGGCCACCGCCCAGGAAGGCGCGCTGATCGACGTGAGCTGGACGGTGCTGAACCAGGGCCTGGCGCGCGCCGCCGGCCAGTGGCAGGACACCGTGCTGCTGCTCTCGCCCAGCGGCGCCACCATGGTGCTGGGCCAGTTCACCTATGACCGCGGGCTGGACGCCGGCCTGCGCTACACCCGCACCGAGCAGGTTCGCCTGCCGGCCAAGATCGAGGGCGGCTGGCGCCTGCGCGTGGTCACCAACAGCCTGCTGGGCACCGGTGGCAGCCCGCAGGTCTACGAGCACGCCAGCGCCCGCAACAACAACACCACCACCGATGGCGATGCCATCGTGGTGTCGCTGAACGACCGGCCCGACCTGCGCGTCACCGACATCGTGGTGCCACCCTCGGTCACCGCCGGCACCAGCACCGGGCTGCGCTTCGAGATCACCAACACCGGCCCCGAAGCCACCAGCGGCCAGTGGCAGGACTACGTCTACCTCTCGCTCGACGGCATCCTGAGCGGCGACGACGTGCTGCTGGCCCGCGTGGACAGCGGTGCCGCACTGGCCACCGGCGAGCGCTACACCAGCGACGTGGCGCGCGTGGACATCCCCATCCGCTACCGCGGCGATGCCTACCTGATCGTGGTGGCCGACGGCGCCAACCGCATCGACGAGTACCCCAGCGACGGCAACAACACGCGCGCGCAGCGTTTCCACATCGACCCCATCCCGTTCGCCGACCTGGTCACCAGCCAGGTGGTGGCGCCTGACCAGGCCGTGCATGGCGCCAGCATCGAGGTCAGCTACAAGGTCATGAACCAGGGCTCGGCCACCACGCGCGGCGACACCGCCGCAGTGAACAGCTGGACCGACACGGTGTGGCTCACCGTCGACAAGACCCGGCCCAACCCGGCCAAGGGCGACATCAAGATCGGCCAGGTCACGCACACCGGCCACCTGGCCGTGGGCGAAGACTATCTGGGCAGCATCACCGCGCGCCTGCCCGAGGGCGTGAAGACCGGCCAGTACTTCGTCACCGTGTGGAGCGACCTCTACGACGCGGTGCTCGAAGACACGCTGTCGAGCAACATCAACCCCGACGATCCCACGCAGATCGACAACAACAACTACAAGGCGCGGCCGATCAGCGTGCTGGGCGTCACGCCGCCCGACCTGGTGGTGAGCGCGGTCACCGCGCCGGCCACGGCCGCCGCGGCCGGCAGCTACAGCTTCAGCTACACGGTGAAGAACCGCGGCGATGCGGTCGAAGGCAGCTGGACCGACAAGGTCTGGCTGATGGACAACCCCGATCCCACCCAGGCCCGCGTGAGCTGGCTGCTGGGCGAGTTCACGCAGCAGCGTGCGCTGGGCAACAACGAGAGCTACAGCGTCAGCCAGACGGTGGCGCTGTCGCCCGCGGTCAGCGGCGGCTGGCTGGTGGTGCAGACCGACGCCGGCTACAGCTTCACCGCCCGCAACGAGGTGGCCGAGGTCGCCGAGGACAACAACGTCAACCGCACCGTCTCGGTGGTGGGCAACCAGCCGGCCGACCTGCGCGTGGTGAGCGTGCAGACCCAGCCGCTGAACTACTCCGGCGAAGAGACCACGGTCACCTGGACGGTCGAGAACATCGGCGCCGAGGTCTGGGCCGGCACCAAGGGCTGGATCGACAACATCTGGGTCAGCCCCGACCCCAGCTTCATCCCCGAGCGCGCCACGCAGATCGGCTCGGTGGTGCACACCAGCGCCATGCCGCTGGGCACCGGCGAGCGCTACACCGCCAGCGCGGTGGTCAAGCTGCCGCCGGGCACCGATGGCAGCTACTACATCTACGTGATGACGGATGGCAAGCATCCGTGGGACCAGCTGCGGCCCTACTACGCCCGCGAAAGCAGCGATGTGCGCCAGCAGTCGCAGGACGAAGCGCTGACGCCCTATTCGCCCTACGCCAACGTCAACGCGCAAACGCGTGACCAGCTCTACGCCAACTCGGTGTTCGAAGGCCCGCGCCGCGACAACAACCTGGGCCAGGGCACGCTGGACATCATCTACCGCGAGCCCGACCTGCAGATCGACAGCATCACGGTCAACCAGCCCAACCCCAGCTCGGGCGACACCATCACCGCCACCTGGACGGTCACCAACCGCGGCACGCGCGCCACGCGCACGGCCGGCTGGATGGACGGCGTGTACCTGTCGCGCGACGCCACGCTGGACCCCAGCGACGACCCGCTGGTCGACCGCGGCAGCGACATCGAGGTGCTGCTGCGCGCGCGCAGCGTCTACCTCACCGACGCCGAGCTCAAGCCGCGCTACCTGCAGCCCGGCGAGAGCTACACGCAAAGTGCCACCTTCACGCTGCCCACCTCGATCAGCGGCAACTTCAAGCTGATCGTCAAGGCCGACACCGGCGTCTTCAAGGACTTCTACAACCAGGTGCCCAGCACCATCCGCGCCGGCTTGCCGGTGATCGCCGAGAGCGGCGCCAACGGTGTGCTGGAGTTCGCCGACGAAGGCAACAACATCGCGCAGATCGATCTGCCGATCACGCTGGCCACGCCGCCCGATCTGCAGGTGACCCGCGTCACCGCCCCCGAGGCGGTGGTGGCCGGCCAGAACTTCACCGTGGAGTACACGGTGGAGAACCTGGGCGGCAAGACCCCGGCCGACCAGGGCAGCTGGTACGACATGGTCTACCTGAGCAAGGACCGCTTCCTCGACCTCAGCAAGGACCGCTACGTCGGCTACGTGCAGCATGGCGGCGGCCTGCCCGCCGGCGGCCGCTACAGCGGCACGCTGAACTACACCGCCCCGCGTGACCTGGAAGGCCCGTACTACGTGTTCGTGGTCACCGATCCGGCGCGCCACTGGGGCAGCGGCGAATCGGGCCAGGTGCTGGAGTTCGGCCGCGACGACAACAACAACGCCGCGGCCGTGCAGCCCATGCGCATCGAGACGCCGCCGCCGGCCGACCTGCAGGTCACCAACGTGGTGCTGCCCGCCAGCGCCAAGGTGGGCGATGCGGTGGAGATCCAGTTCACCGTCACCAACGCCTCGATCAACCCGGCCTACGGCCGCTGGACCGATGCGCTGTACCTCTCGGCCGACAACGACTGGAGCCTGGACGACGTGCTGCTGGGCAAGGTGGCCCATGTGGGCGACCTGGGCCACAACGGCCTGTACACCGGCACGCTGAAGACCACGCTGCCGGCGCTGAAGGACGGCGCCTGGCGCGTCATCGTGCGCCCCGACCTCTACAACGAGGTGTTCGAAGGCCGCATCACCTACACCGAGACCGGCCTGAACCTGCCGGCCGGCGAGGCCAACAACCGCACGGCCTCGGGCGCCACGCTGAACGTGCAGGTGCCCACGCTCACCGTGGGCCAGGCACTGGCCACCACGCTGGGCAATGGCCAGACCCAGGTCTACAAGGTGAGTGTGGCCGCCGGCCAGACGCTGCGTGTGCTGCTCGACTCCAGCGCCGCCACCGGCGCCAACGAGGTCTACATCCGCTGGAACGACGTGCCCACACCCAGCGCCTTCGACGTGGCCTACAGCAACCCGGTCTCGGCCGACCAGAGCCTGCTGGTGCCCAGCACCCAGGCCGGTGACTACTACGTGCTGGTGCGCGCGCGCCAGGGTGGCAGCGCCACGCCGGTGACGCTGCGCGCCGACCTGCTGCCGCTGTCGATCACCAAGGTCACGCCCGACCAGGGCGGTGTCGGCAACGACGACCACCGCTGGGTCACGATGGACATCGAGGGCGCCCACTTTGCCGCCGGTGCGCTGGTCAAGCTGGCCCGGCCGGGCGAGTTCGAGGTGGAGCCCGAGCGCTGGCAGGTGCTGGACGCCACGCGCATCCGCGCGGTGTTCGATCTGCGCCATGTGCCGCTGGGCCTGTACGACGTGATCGTCACCAACCCCGACGGCGAGCGCGTGGTCGAGCCCTACCGCTACCTGGTCGAACGCATGATCGAGGCCGATGTGGCCATCGGCGTGGGCGGCCCGCGCAGCATCCAGCCGGGCGACGCGGCGGTCTACAGCGTGAGCCTGCAAAGTCTGACCAATGTCGACACGCCCTATGTGCGCTTCGACATCGGCGCCACCGACATGGGCAACAGCGAGTACGTGCTGGACGGCCTGAACCTGCCCTACGTGGTGTTCGGCGCCAACGTGGGCGGCCAGCCCACCGGCGCCATCGCCGCCGGCGACGGCAACAACCAGGCCTATGGCCCCACGCCCACCACCGGCGTGCGTGCCGACATCCCCTGGGCCTCGCTGGACGGCATGAGCAACACCCGCGGCTGGAACCTGGCCCCGGGTTATGCCTTCGACGTGGCCGCCAACGGCTTTGCCGGCGCCACCTTCACGGTGCAGACCTACCCCGGCCTGGCCGAGTGGATCAACTACGACTTCGACGGCCTGCGCAGCAAGCTCTACGCCATCCGCCCCGAGTGGAAGGCCGCCGGCCTGCTCGATGAAGGCCCCAGCGGGCTCGACCGCATCCAGAAGGGCCTGACGAAGAAGTTCCTGTCCACCGACCCCGAGGAGCACATCACCAAGGAAGAGGCCCTGGCCATGCCCTTCCGCTTCGACACCCTGGCCGCGGTGACGCCGCTGACACGCGCCGAGTTCATCGCCGAGCAGGGCGCGCATGCGCGTGCGCTGCGCACCGCCATCCTGGCCGATGCCACGGCGCCGAATGCGCTGGCCGTGCTGGCCGCCGACGAGGCGCAATGGGTGCAGGGCTGGCTGGCCGCGCTCGAGGCCGCCGGCCTGCTGCGCGCCGAGGCCAGCGCGCCCCCGATCCGCAGCGACGAACTGGTGCTCAGCCTGAACGCCACGCTGGCCACCGGCATCCTGCTGGCCAAGGGCGGCGAGAACTACCGCACCCAGGCCGACCTGCTGGGCTTCTTTGGCAAGGTGCAGCAGTGGTACGGCGACACCGCACGCTACGCCGGTGACCCGCAGGCCGCGCACGCGCCGGTCGACTACGTCGAGGTGCGCACGTCCGACGAGGTCACCGTCGAGGTGCCGGTGCCGGTGGCCCCCGATGCCGCCCATTACGACCGCCAGGCCGCGCAGGACACGCACTTCATCAGCTTCGACGTGTTCGCCGGCAACCGTGCCGAGCTGGAATACCTGCGCCACATCGGCGTGCTGGATGCCGAGTTCCGTCCGGTGGGCCCGCAGGCGCTGAACCTGGCGCGCTACCTGCAGCAGGCCGCGCAGAGCGAGGCCGATGCCAAGGCCACCGTGGCCGTGCGCGGCCCGCAGGCCCTGCCGGCGGCCAATGGTGCCACCTACGTGCCCACCGACTACGCCCTGCCCTACACGCTCAGCTTCCACAACGCCACGGCGGCGGCGGTGGGAGAAATCCGCCTGGTGACCGGCATCGACACCGATCTGGACGTGCGCAGCCTGCGCCTGGGCGACCTGAAGCTGGGCGACATCAACGTGCATGTGCCCGATGGCCAGGCGCAGTTCCAGGCCGACTTCGACTTCACCGGCAGCAAGGGCTATGTGCTGCGCGTCAGCGCCGGCATCGACGCCGAGAGCCGCGTCGCCACCTGGCTGCTGCAGGCCATCGACCCCGACACCGGCGAGGTGCTGCACGACCCGCAGCGCGGCCTGCTGCCGCCCGATGCCAATGGCCGCGCCAGCGGCGGCTTTGTCTCGTACACCGTGCGCGCCAGCGATCTGGCGGCCAGCGGTGCGGTGATCTCGGCCTCGGCGCGCGTGTTCTTCGACGGCACGCCGCCCATTGCCAGCAGCGTGATCACGCACACGCTGGACGCCCAGGCGCCGGTGACCACGCTCACCGTCAGCAGCAATGGCCAGGACGCGCAGGGCAACCCGCAGTTCCAGGTGGCCTGGCAGGCCAGCGACGATGCCAGCGGCGTGCGCCATGTCACCGTCTACGTGGCCGAGGATGGCGGCGACTTCCGCATCTGGAAGAAGCAGGTGGCCGGCGCCGAGAGTGCGGCGCTGTTCACCGGCAGCACCGGCAAGCGCTACGAGTTCCTGGCCGTCGCCACCGACCAGGCCGGCAACCGCGAGGCCGCGCTGGTCACCCAGGCCGTGCTGCCCGATGACGGCAGCCGCGACCAGGCCCAGCTGGCCCTGGGCAGCACCGAGACGCTGGACGCCACGGCCGAGCTGCCGGCGGCCACGCCGGGCCGCAGCTACGACAGCAGCCCGCTGTTCGCCCAGGCCGCGCAGCAGCTGCCGGGCTTCGTGGTCACGCCGGCCCAGGGCGGGCTGGGCAGCGACCTGCAGGCCGTGCTGGCCCCGCTGCAGCTGCGCGGCTTTGCCAGCGGCTTTGCCGACAGCCCCGCCGGCATCGGCGCGCTGGCCATGGTGCAGCTGTCCGATGGCAGCGTGCTGGCCAGCGCCGGCAGCCTGCGCAACGAGGTGTTCCGCTTCGCGCCCGAAGGCGGGCGCTCGGTGCAGCCGCTGTTCGCGCTGGACCGCGCCGTGCTGGACATGGCGCTCGATGCCACCGGCAACCTGTGGGTCATGACCGGCAGCGAGCTGCTGATGGTGGATGCCGGCAGCGGCGCCGTGATCAGCCGCACCCGCGCCCCGGCCGGCGAACCGCTGACGCACGCGCTGGCCATCGAGCCGGCCACCGGCCTGATCTACGTCAGCAGCGGCAACGGCGTGGAGGTGTTCAACCCCGCCGAGGCCGATGCGGCCAAGGCCTGGCGCCACTTCAGCAACACCCGGGTGGGTGATCTGGCCTTCGGGCCCGATGGCCGCCTGTGGGCCGTGCGCTGGACCGGCGCCGACATCGCCTCGGCCCTGCCCGAGGCCAGCACCGAGATCATCAGCTTCCCGATGGGCGGCCGCCTGGCCGGCCGCGCCGAGCTGGAATACCGCCTGCCCGGCCTGGTGGACAGCCTGGCCTTCGGCCAGGCCGGCAGCGCGCTGGCCGGCCTGCTGCTGGCCAGCAGCAACACCGCCCAGCGGCCCGAGGCCGCCGATGGCAGCAGCACGCCGCTGCACAGCGCCAGCGTGTGGGCCATCGAGCTGGCCACGCGGCGCAGCCTGCAGCTGGCCCAGGGCGGCACGCGCGGTGAGAGCATCCTCACCACCGCCGATGGCCGCGTGCTGGTGGCGCAGACCGACCGCATCGACGAGCTGGCGCCGGTGAAGGCGCCCCGGGTGGTGGCCGCCAGCGTGGCCGATGGCGCGCTGGTGCCGCTGCCGCTCACCCAGCTGGCGATCAGCTTCGACCAGGCCATGTGGACCGGCGCCGCGGGCGACGATGTCAGCAGCCTGGCCTCGGTGCTCAACCCGGCCAACTACAGCCTGGTGGCCACCGGCGCGCACAGCAACCTGCTGCTGGCGCCGCAATCCGTGCGCTGGGATGCGGCCAGCAAATCGGCCATCCTCACGCTGCCCAACCTGCCGGCCGGCGGCTGGCGCCTGCAGGTGGCCGACAGCGTGCGCAGCCTGCAGCAGGTGGCGCTGGGCCAGGCCTACGACCTGGTGTTCACCGCGGTCACCGACATCAGCAACCTGGTGCGCCTGCGCTTCGCCGACACCCGCGCCGACCGCCTGAGCGGCAGCGTGAGCTACGACGTGGACATCACCAACATCGGTGTCGACGACCTGCGCGGCCCGCTGATGCTGCTGCTGGACCCCGGCCGCTACTTCGGCGACAGCATCCTGGGCGCCGCCCAGGGCGATGGCGAGCAGGCCGAGCTGTGGGTGCTGGACCTGGGCAGCGCCCTGCAGGGCGCCGCGCTGCGCACCAGCGAAACCCTGGCCGGGCAGACCGTCACCGTGCGTCCGGCGGCCAGCTTCGGCAGCACGCCGGGCACGGGCCAGCTGGTCAAGTTCAACCTCGGCCACGGCGTGTATGCCGTGCCCTACGACAACACGCCGCCTGAACTGGGCCTGCCCAACCGCGACGGCAGCCTCGACCTGCTGACCCCGCAGCTGCCGGCCGCCACCGTGGGCCAGGCCTGGCGCGCCGAACTCGCCGCACGCGACAGCGACGGCCGCCTCTTCTACTGGGAGGTGGTGAGCGGCCCGCAGGGCCTGGTGCTGGAACAGGACGCCCAGGTGGAGAGCAGTGCCACCGGCTACGGCAACCGCGCCACGCTGCGCTGGACGCCCACCGCCAGCGACCGCGCCGACAGCAGCGTGCTGCTGCGCGTGATCGACAGCCGCGGCGGCGTGGCCCTGCGCCGCTACAGCCTCGATGTGGCCGGCGCCAACCATGTGCCGGTGCTCAACGCGGTGCAGAACCAGGTGCTGGCCGAAGGCGAAAGCCTGGTGCTGCCGCTGCTGGCGGCCGATGCCGATGGCGACACCGTGACGCTGCAACTGCGCAACCTGCCGGCCGGCGCCAGTTTTGACGCCGCCAGCGGCGTGCTGAGCTGGACCCCCGGCTTCGACCAGGCGGGCAGCTACACCGGCATCACCGTGGTGGCCAGCGATGGCCGCCACGAGGTGCAGCGCCAGTTCAACATCACCGTGGCCCAGGGCTGGCCCAAGCCGCAGTTCCCGGCGCTGGACACCCAGGTGCTGCGCGAGGGCGACCGCTTCGCGCTGCAGCTGCCCGGCAGCCTGCCGGGCCATGCGGCCAACGGCCTGCCGCAGCCCGATGGCAGCCGCATCGACCTGAGCTGGACGGCCGACTGGCTGCCCGCCGGTGCCACGCTGGATGCCGAGACCGGCTGGTTCAGCTGGACGCCCGGCTACGCCCAGGCCGGCGTGCTGCGCGTGCCGGTGCGCCTGCAGGCGCTGTTCACCGCGGCCGATGGCAGCATCACCCGCAGCTCGGCCCTGCGCGAGCTGGTGCTGGACGTGCGCAATGCCAACGGCGCCCCGGTGCTCGACCCCGCCGCCACCTGGGAGGTGCTGGAAGGCCAGCCGCTGCGCATCAGCGTCTTCGCCTTCGACCCCGACAACCCGGGCTACGAGCCCAAGCTGCGCCTCACGCCCAACGGCCAGACCACCGAGGGCGCCGGCACCGCCAGCGTGAGCTACACCGTCACCGGCCTGCCCGCAGGCGCCAGCTTCGATGCCGAGACGCTGGAGCTGGTGTGGACGCCGGGCTACGCCCAGGCCGGCACCTACCAGGTCACGGTGACCGCCACCGATGACGGCAACGGCACCGGCACGCCGCTGTCCAGCCAGGTGGTCCTGCCCATCGTGGTGAGCAATGCCAACCGCTCGCCCGAGATCGGCGACCTGAGCAATGCCTTCGTCGACCGCGGCGCGGTGCTCGAGATCCCGGTCACCGCGCTCGATGCCGACGGCAACCCGCTCACCCTCACCGTGCAGGGCCTGCCCGCCTTTGCCACCTACACCCAGACCGAGCGTGCCGATGGCCGCCTGGTGGGCGTGCTGCGCTTCGCGCCGGGCGCCGGCCAGCGTGGCGACTACACCATCACCGTGGTGGCGCAGGACAACGGCGACGGCGACGTGAACCAGGTGCTGGCCCAGGCCAAGAGCTTTGTGCTCACCGTGCGCAGCCCCAGCGAGGCGCCGGTGATCAGCCTGCCGCGCCAGGTGGTGGCGGTGGCCGGCACCGAGCTGCGCGTGCCCATCGTGGTGAGCGATCTGGACCAGGATGCGCTGACGATCTCGGCCACCAACCTGCCCGCCGGCGCACGCATCGAGACCGATGCGCGCTACGGCCTGGCCACGCTGGTGTGGACGCCGGCCGCCGGCGTGGACGGCAGCTTCGACGTGAGCCTGGCCGTCACCGACCTGGGCCTGCCGCCGGCCGATGCCGGCTACGTGCTCGACCCGCTGAACCCGCCGCTGCCCAACACCACGGTGCGCGACCTGCGCATCGTGGTGCGCGCCAGCGACGCCGCGCCCACGCTGTTTGCACTGAGCGCCAGCGGCGGCACCGTGCTGGGCGGCGATGCGCTGGACGGCCCGCGCACGGTGATCCAGGCCACCGAGGGCACGCCGCTGGTCATCGACCTGGCGGCCCTCGACACCGACCTCGACCCGCTGGACTGGACCCTGGCCGGCCTGCCCGGCGCCCTGCCCACCGGCATGCAGCTCACGCCCAGCGTGGGCAGCGAGGGCCAGACCCGGCTGCAGCTGCGCTGGACGCCGGGCCTGTATGCCGCGCAGAGCGACAACCGCAACGGCACCAGCCCCGGCGTGTACCTGCTGCAGCTGAGCGCCAGCGATGGCGCGGCCAGCGTCAGCCGCGAGATCGAGATCCGCGTGGCCAACCTGAACCAGGCGCCGGTGCTGCTGCCGCTGCCGCTGCAGCTGGTGCCCGAGGGCCAGACCCTGTCGTTCAACGTGCGCGCCACCGATGGCGACAACGACCCCGTGGCACTGAGCCTGGTGCACGACGCCGGCACGCCCGAGGGCGTGGTGTTCGATGCCGCCAGCGGCTACCTCGAGTGGACGCCGGGCGCCGACGTGGTGAACAACGCCAGCGCCGATTCACGCGCCTACACCTTCACCTTCACCGGCAGCGATGGCGCGGTGACCGTGACCCGCACGGTGCAGGTGCGCGTGGTGGACGTGAACCGCCCGCCCGAGATCAGCACCGCCAGCCATGCGCTGCGCGTGGGCCAGAGCTTCACGCTGCCGGTGGTCAAGGGTGATCTGGCGCCGGCCGGCGCGCTGCGCGTGGCCGATGCCGACGGCGCGGTGCAGACGGCAGCGCTCAGCGTGGCCTTCCACGGCCTGCCCGAGGGCGCGGTGTACGACGCCGCCAACGGCCTGCTGCGCTGGACCCCAGGCCCCGGCCAGCTGGGCGACTTCACCGTGCTGGCCACGGTGAGCGACGGCCGCAACACCGCCACCCGCAGCTTCGTGCTGCGCGTGGTGGCCGAGGAAGCCGGCAACGCACCCAAGCTGCTGGTCAACCTGACGCCCAGCACCCCGGTGGTGCCCGGCCAGGTGGTGCTGGCCACGGTGCGGGCCGACGCCTTCAGCCCGATCGCCAGCCTCACGGTGCAGGCGCGCGGCGCCGGCATCGGCCAGGCCGACTGGGTGAACGTGGCGCTCGACGGCCTGGGCCGCCTGCGCCTGGCGCCCAGCGCGCCGGGCCTGATCGAGCTGCGTGTGCAGGCGGTGGATGCCGACGGCTTCGGCAGCAGCCTGGTGCAGACGGTGCGCGTGCGTGATCCGCTGGACACGCGCGCACCGCAGCTGGCCTTTGCCGGCGCGCTCGACCCCGATGTCACCGGCCTGGCGCCGGCGGTGATCGGCAGCACCACGCCGATCAGCGCGCTGATCGCCGAGCAGCAGCTGATGGGCTGGGTGCTCGAAGCCGCGCCGTCCAACGGCGTCCGGGTGGACGAGTCCGCCTGGCGCACGCTGGCCAGCGCCGATCTGGCCGCCGTGGCGGCCAACGGCATCCAGAGCCTGGCCACGCTCGACCCCGCGCTGTGGCCCAACGGCGTGTACCAGCTGCGCCTGCGCGGCTGGGACCTGGCCGGCCGCAGCAGCGAGATCAGCACCCGCGTACTGATCGATTCCGCCAGCAAGCAGCTGGTGGTGGCCCAGCACGGCGATGCCCTGCTGCGCCTGGGCGACCACGACCTGGCGCTGAACCGCCACCTGGGCGCCGGGGGCGGTGGTGACTTCGGCAACTGGACGCTGCCGCTGCTCGACACCCGCCTGAGCCATGACCAGGCCGGCAGCGACCGCCTGGGCGCCGCCGCGGCCTGGCTCACCGGCGCCCGCGTGTGGCTGCAGGTGCCGGCCAGCCTGTCCGACCCCGCCGCCAGCCTGCAGTACCTGAGCTTCACGCTGGGCACGCGCAGCGAGGCCCTGGCCACCGACAGCACGGCGCCGCAGGTGCTGCGCCCGGTGTTTTCCGGCAGCCAGCCAGGCTGGCAGCTGCGCGCGCTGGAGCCGGTGGCCGACCAGGCCACCGCCTTGCAGGCCCAGGGCCTGCGCCTGCTGGACCGCGCCACCGGCCTGCCCTGGCAGCCCGCGGGCTACGAGCTCAGCGGCCCCGATGGCACGCGCTACCGATTGGACCGCCAGGGCCGCATGCTGGCGGTGCAGTTTGCCGACGGCCAGCAGTGGCTGGTCAGCGATGCCGGCGTGGCCCTGGTGGGCAGCGACGACCCCGCCCAGCGCGTGCGCTTCGAGCGTGACACGCAGGGCCGCATCGTGCGCATCGTCGGCCCGCAGGCCGGCGGCCAGGAGGCCGCGCTCGTCTACCGTTATGACGCGCAGAACCGCCTGGAGATCGCGCGCAGCCTGTACGCCGCCACGCCGCTGAACCAGCAGCTGGGCTACCACGCCGACGGCACGCTGATCACCCAGCCCATCACCGCCCAGCTGGGCAGTGCGGTGAACTGGCTGGCCGGCGCCGTGAACCCCAGCGACCGCTGGAGCGGCACGCTGCCCGCTGGCGAGGCGCTGAACTTCAGCTTCCTGGTGCGCGAGAGCGAGCTGGCCAGCACCATCAAGACCCCCGGCGCCGCTGGCGCGCTGATCCTCGCGGTGCAGACCACCGACGGCAGCCAGCTCACCGTGGAAGGCGGCATGGTGCTCGGCCAGGCCAGCCATGGCGGCCTGACCACCACCCTGGTGCGCGTGACCAGCGCCGGCCTGAAGCTGCTGACGCTGCGCGGCAGCGGCGCCGCCACGCTGAAGGTGGCGGTGGCCGGCGACATCAACCGCGACGGCCGCATCGACGGCCTGGACACCCAGGTGTTTGCCCCCGGCCAGCCCGGCGCCGACCTGGATGGCGACGGCCTGGCCACCGATGGTGACCGCCAGATCGCCTATGCCAACCATGGCTGGCGGGCCAACCAGGCGCCCACCCAGGCCGCCCCGGCCGAGGCCCTGACCCACACCAATCTGGGCACCCAGGTGGCGCTGGAAAGCATTGCCATTGACGGCGAGGGCGACGCGCTGTACTGGCGCGTGCTGGAGGCCACGCACGGCAGCGCCAGGCTCACCTCCGACGGCCGCAGCCTGTATTTCATGCCCGAGGCCGGCTACACCGGCCTGGCCCAGGTGCGCCTGGTGGCCGATGATGGCTACACCGCCTCGGCCCCGATGACGCTGAACCTGCAGGTCAGCGGCGCGCGCCTGGTGCGCATCGACATCACGCGCATGGCCACGCTGGCGCTGGGCAGCCCGCGCTACCTGGAGGTGCGCGGCGATTTCGAAGACCAGCAGGACGTGTGGCTGCCCGCCAGCTACCTGCAGCTCGAATCCAGCGACAGCGCGGTGCTCACGGTCAATGCCGACGGCCTGGTGGCCCCGGTGGCGGCCGGTACCGGCTTCGTGCGCGTGGCCGCCGGCGGCCTGCAGGCGGTGAACGCCTACGCGGTGGCCGTGGCCCCGCGCGCACCGCTGCTGGACGAGGGCATGGAGGTCGACGTGTACCCGCGCGCCCTCACCCTGGTGCCGGGCGGCGAGCGCCAGCTCAAGGTGAAGCTGGCCGACGAAACCCTGATCTCGGCCGCCGCCCACGGCACGCGCTACGTGGTCAGTGACCCCAGCATCGCCGAGGTCACGGCCGATGGCCTGATCCGCGCCAAGACCACCGGCCTCACGCGCATCAGCGTGATGCACCTGGGCAAGCAGTACGACCTGGAACTCACCGTGATGGCGCCCTCGCTGGGCACGGCCACGGTGGGCGAGAGCGGCGCCGCGGTGCAAGATGCCGCCGGCAACCTGATGATGCTGGCCCCCGGCGCCCTGCCCGAGGGCACGCAGGTGTCGATCGCCGCCCGCGCGCTCAGCGAGGTGGGCATCGCGCTGCCGGCCACCGAGGTGCAGGAGGCCCTCGGCGCCTGGCAGATCGACCTGGGCGGCCTCACCGCCGGCCAGCCGGTGCAGCTGGCGCTGAAGGTGCAGCCGGCGGTCGACCCGCTCACCGGCCAGTCCACGCCGCTGGAGGCCGGCACGCAGATCTTCTTCTGGCGCAAGGGCCAGATCCTGGATGCCGACGGCACGGTGCACGACACCTGGTGGCTGGTGGACAACGGCGTCATCGGCGCCGACGGCATGGCGCGCACCTCCAGTCCGCCCTACAACGGCTTCATGTCGGGCCAGATGCTGGTGGCCACGCGCGGCAAGGTGAAGAACGACGACACCGGCGAGATCGAGGTCAAGGGCACCTTCATCAACTGGGACGCCATCTGGGCCCAGCAGATGATGATCGCGATGGCGCCAACGCCGATGATGGCCGTGGCGGCCATCGGCATCTTTGCCGCATCGGCCTCGCCGGTGTACTCGGTGAAGTACACGCTGGACGGCAGCTACAAGCGCGCCGTGCCGGTCTCGGCGCTCACGCCGCGCACCATCTCGGTCGATTTCCCCGAGGCCCCGGCCGACACGCTGCACCTGCCGCGCATCACCAGCATCAAGTACGAGGCCGGCACGCAGCGCCTCACCGTGATCGGCAAGGACTTCTGGCCCGAGGGCACCTCGCGCGGCAGCTTCGCCTTCAAGGTGTGGCTGCAGCCGCGCGGCGACCAGCTCGAGTCGCCCAACGGCCAATGGCCCGAGCGCGGCATGGTCTGGCATGGCTACAGCGCCTTTGCCTGGCCGGGCGACGGCGGCACCGACACGCTGGAGATCACGCTGCCTGAGGGCATTGCGCTGTCGCAGCACCATGTCTATGTGGAGCGGGTGCCGCTGGCGCCCAATCCCGAGGGCGACATCGTGGCCCTGCGCAACACGGCCGAATCGCTGATGCAGCGCGCCTGGACCACGGTGGACAACACCGATGCCAACCCCGACAACGACAGCGACACCCTGGTCACCACCTGGGGCGCGCTGAACGTCTACAAGAATGCCCCGCGTGTGGCCGGCAGCGGCGCCACGCCGGGTGCGGTGACCCTGGTGGCCAGCCTCAGCACCGACGAGCGCGGCAACCCGCTCAGTCTGTACGGCAGCTACGTCAACCAGATCACCTTCAGCGCCGATGGCTCGATGGCCTTCATCGCGGCGCGCAACGGGCTGGTGCATGTCTACGACACGCTGACGCGCAAGATCTTCCACACCATCCGCCTGGAAGGCGGTGGCGCGTCGATCTCCAGCCTGCTGGTCAACGACGGCTGGCTGTACGTGGCCGAGGGCAGCAGCTACGGCAGCGGCGGCGGGCGCATCGTGCGCGTGGACATCGAGCAGACCTCGTCGGGCTTCCTGCAGCGCCAGCAGGACATCCCGGCGCTGCGCCTGATCAACGCCCCGTTCGGCTACACCGACATGGCCGTCAGCGGCGGGCGCTACCTGGCCTTTGGTGCGCCGCAGGCGCGCATCCCGCTGTCGAACGCGCCCGGGCTCACCCGCGGCAACTTCTATGTGCTGGATCTGTACCAGATCGACGACCGCGGCCGCCTCGACGGCACGCCCAAGCTGCTGGAGAACTACGCCAGCGCCAACGGCGGCAAGGGCCCGCAGTTCATCTCGGCCGGGCCCGAGGCCGGCAACTTCCTGCTCTCCAACGCCAAGGACTACAACCGCGGCGTCACCGGCCTGCGCTACAGCTTCGACGAGAACGGCAACATCACCAGCGTGGCCAGCGTTCAGCCCGAGCTGAAGCCGCCCGGCTACCAGTACCTGCAGATGAAGTGGCAGCAGAACATCCAGCGCGCCGCCGACACGGTGATCGCGCTGTATGGCGGCGAGGAGTACGCGCTCATCGCCGACTACAACTTCATCTTCAACGACGCGCACTTCAATGCCGAGAACGGCTTCGGCTTCGGCAAGCAGATCGGCGGCAAGATCGGCGTGGTGCGCGACCCCTTCGGCAAGCGCGGCGCACCGGTGTTCCTGGGCGCCACCACGCCCATCCCGGGCGGCTCGATCAAGGAGCTCTCGCTGGCCGAAAACGGCAACCTGTTTGCCGAGGTCTGGATCGACGAGGGCTACGGCATCAACTTCACCGGCGCGATGTACGAATCGATGTTCGTGTGGAATGCCGGTGCGCTGATCGAGGCGGCCATCGCCCGCGGCGGCGCCGAGCTGTGGAAGCCCATCGACCGCGCCGGCGCCAGCCAGCCGCAGCAGGTGGCGCCCGCGCGCTATGACGAGATCCAGGCCGGCCGGCCCTTCGTGTGGATCTACGGCATCGGCAACTACGCACCGATGGAAGAGGTGGTGTCGGTGGCCGGCGTGGCGCTGCCACCGCTGCCGCCCAACCCGGTGCCGGTGTCCGACCTGAAGGCCGAGCGCCGCATGCCCCCCACCGGCAGCGCCTGGGAGACCATGACCATCCGCATCGGTGCCACGATGATGAGCACCTGGTCGGGCGTGGAACTGGGCATGCGCCGCCTGTTCGGCCTGAGTGATGGCAACGCGCTGCAGAACCTGCAGGAGTCACGCGACATCCTGGCCAACCTGAGCTATGCCGACAACGAGCCCGGCATCGGCCGCTCGCTGGCCATGCTGGGTGACGGCTTCGTCGCCGGCGTGGGCGAGATCGGCAAGCTGGCCGGCGACGCCTGGTTCGCCATCGCCGCGATGGCCCAGGCCGAGTTCAACGGCACGCCGATCGCCGACATCCCGCCGCTCAGCCAGGTGGCGGCCGACTACCGCGACGGCAATGCCACGCGCCTGGACCTGTTCCTCACGCCGATGAAGCAGGCGCTGGAGCGCAACCCGGCAATCTCGGCGCTGACCGCGGTGCACGACATCTCGGGCGCGCTGATCGCCATGCGCAATGCCGAGGGCGACGACCTGCTGCGCGACCAGGCCATGGCCACGCTGCTGGGCGCCAGCCTGTCCTATGGCGACGCCAAGCGCGCGGTGAAGGACCTCAATGATGCCCGCGTCGCGATGTCGCGCGGCGAGCCGGGCGCCTCGGCAGCCAACGTGCGCCGGCTGGAGCTGGAAGCGGCCAGGAAGGTGGAAGAGGCCAACCTGCAGTCGCGCAACGCCAGCAAGGCCATGCAGGACCTGAGCGACTACCAGCAGCGCAAGAACGCCACCAAGAACGCGCAGAACGGGCGCACGCCGAGCGCGCAGCAGTTCAAGCACGTGGAAGGCGCCGGCACGATGGAGGAGCAGGCCGCCAAGTCCCTCTTCCGCGACACGGCCGACCCGATCGACTTTGACGTGCTGAAGAAGGAGATCGAGGCCAGCGGCGTGGTGGCCGGCCTGCAGGCCACGGCGGCCAAGGTCACGGTGGATGGCAAGGTGGCCTTCGACGTCACCTTCAATGGCCTGCGCGATGGCCAGAACCGCCCGCTGGTGGTGCGCTTCGAGCCGGCACGCGTGGCCGACGAGCTCAGGACCAGCGACAACCGCGTCGTCGACGCGCGCTGGATGATCAAGCAGCCGACCTCGCAGACCAAGGTCGAGGCTGAGAACCCGCGCATGGGCTGGGACGACTTCTTCGGTGACCATGCCGCGCCGCTGGTGATCAAGGTGCGTCCGGGCATCTTCAACACCGCGGGCGACCGCATGCCGGCGCTGATCCAGCACGAGCTGGCCGAGATCACCGGCCTGCACAAGAAGCTGCAGGCCCGTTCGATGACCCAGGCCGAGATCCAGGCCCATGTCGACGACTACCTGCACACCCGTGCCAAGGACGTGGCCGACAACGCCCAACTCGATCGTGACCTCAAGCGCGAGCTGGAGGCGCTGGAAGAGACCGACGCCGCCCCCGGCCCGAGCCGAGGTGAACGCATCGGCCAGCAAAAGGCGATCGCCGCACAGCACGAGACCGATATCCGCAATGGTCTGATCACCGGCCACTACCTGAAATCGGGCGAGACCTTTGCCATCCACGATGGCCCGCTGCAGGCCGGTGAGGTGCGCGTTCTGGCAGTGTTCGACCAGTTCCAGGTGCGCAATCCTGGCCGCAGCAGCGGCGGGGTGCGGCCCGACATGGCCGTGGTGGTGGAACTGGCTGACGGCACGAAGATCGTGCGCCTGCACGAGGCCAAGTCCAGTACCTCGAAGGACCTCAGCGACCCCAGTGGTTCGGCGGCGAACCACTTCGACGACGAATTGACCAAGCTGCAGAACCAGATGTTCCCGCGCATCGCGGCTGGACAAGCCGACGGCGTGGCCGGCTGGCGTGTGGTGAACAGCAGCCAGCGCAGCACCCTCACGGCGCTGGGGCTGGATCCCGACAAGATCAGGATCGACCCCGAGATCACCATCCACACCCGCTCGCCCAAGGTGGTCGATGGCGAGTTGCTGCAAAAGGGCATCATGGAATGGAGCCCGACCGCGCGGGCCGATTTCGTCGACGAGACCTTCACCTACACCGCGCCACCCGCCCCGCCTGCGCCGCCGCCCTCGCCCCAGCAACTGGGCGCGGCCGACCCCGACGACGACGGCGTGTCGATGGCCGGCCTGGAGGCCGAACTGCTCACCCGTCTGGCCGATGCCGCGCGCAGCCACTGGCTGCAGGCCGGGGCCGATCCGGCACGGCTGGCCCAGGTGCAGATCGTCGTGCAGCAGCTGCCCACCGGCGTGCTGGGCGAGGCCCAGGGCGTCACGGTGACGCTGTCGCCCGATGCCGCTGGTGCCGGCTGGTTCATCGACCAGACGCCGCTCAGCTCGGAGGAATTCGCCCTCGGCAGCGGCGGCGTGCTGACGCTGCAGCGCAGCGCACTGGATGCCCAGGGCGGCGTGGACATGCTCTCGGTGATGATCCACGAGATCGGCCATGTGCTGGGCCTGGACGACCTGTCCGAGCCCGGCGCGGTGATGTCGGGCGTGATCGACGCCGGCGTGCGCCGCCTGCCGCAGGCCGGCCTGTTCAACACCGTCACCAGCAACGGCGCGGCCGGCACGGTCACGGTGCCGGCCAGCGGCCAGCGCCTGGGCAATGCCGTGCAAGTGGCCGCCGCAGGCGCCACACCCAGCAGCCTGGCCGTCACCGGCACGGCGGCGCTGGCCGGCGGTGCGCTGACCAGTGCCGCTGATCTGGCCGCCTGGACGCGGCGTGGCAACACCCAGGCCGCCCCGGGCGGCGGCGTGCAGCTGCTGGAATCGGCCGGCGCGCAGGCCCAGCTGAGCCAGGCCTTCGTGGTGCAGGCCAGCGACCGTGTGCTGGCCTTCACCCTCGACGCACTGTCGCTGGTGGCCAATGCCGCCGGCCCGGTGGATGCCTTCGAGGTGGCCCTGCTCGACACCGCCACCGGCCTGCCGGTGGCCGGCACCGTGGGCCTGGGCCGCAGCGATGCGCTGCTGAACATCCAGACCGACGGGCGTGAGCGCCAGTCGGCCGCGCTGACCCGCCAGCTCAATGCCGACGGCAGCAGCACCTGGTTCGTGAGCCTGGCGCCCGAACTGATCGGCCGCTCGCTGCTGCTCAGCTTCGACCTGCTGGGCTTCGCGGCCCAGGGCAGCGCGGTGACCGTGCGCGAGGTGCGCATGATCGGCCAGGCCCAGGCGGTGGGCGATGCCTTCACGCTGCAAGAAGATGGCAGCGCCAGCGGCAATGTGCTGGCCAATGATCTGACGCTGGGCGCCGCAAGCGTGACGGTCGAGCGGGTCAGTGGGCCCAGCCACGGCACCCTGGTGCTCGGCGCCGATGGTGGCTTCAGCTACCGGCCCGATGCCGACTTCCATGGCAGCGACCAGTTCAGCTACCGCTTCGTGATCGACGGCCAGCCCGGCAACTTGGCCACGGTGGCGCTGCAGGTCGATGCGGTCAACGATGCGCCGCAGCTCAGCGGCCGCAGCGTGGATGCGGTGGCCGGCCAGGCCCTGCGCTTCGACCCGCTGGCCGGCGCGCGGGATGTGGATGGCGATGTGCTCAGCGCAGCGGTCGTCACCGGCCCGGCCCATGGCCAGCTCACGGTGCTGGCCGATGGCAGCTTCAGCTACCGCGCCAACGCCGGCCATGTGGGGGCCGACCGCTTCAGCTACCGCGTCAGCGATGGCCAGGCGGATTCGGTCACCGTGGAGGTGCTGATCTCGGTGCGTGCCGACACGGTGCCCAACATCGCGCCAACGGCGGCCGATGCCCTGGCCAGCGGCAGCGAAGACCAGGCCCTGGCCATCGGCTGGGCGCACTTCGCCGTGGCCGATGCCGATGCCAAGCCCGAGCTGCTGCAGGTGGAGATCACCGCGCTGCCGCAGGATGGCCAGCTGCAGCGCCTGCAGGCCGATGGCAGCTGGGCCGCGGTGGCGGTGGGTGAGCGCTTCGGCGAGGCCGACCTGGCCGCACGCGGCCTGCGCTTCGTGCCGGCGGCACAGGCCTCGGGGGGGCCGGGCCATTTCGGCGATGGCGAAGGCAACCAGCGGCCGCACTACGCGGCCATCGGCTACCGCGCCTTCGATGGTGCGCTGCACAGCCCGGCCGCGCGCCTGCTGCTGGACATCGCCGCGGTGGCCGACCAGCCCACGCTGGCGCTGGCCGGTGGCGGCACCGTGCGCGGTCTGGAAGACGCGGCGCTGGCCCTGCATGCCGTGGTGGCCGGCCTGGTCGACAACGACGGCTCGGAAAGCCTGGTGCTCACGCTGACCGGCCTGCCCGATGGCTTCACGCTCAGCGACGGCCTGCGCAGCTTCACGCCCAGCGCACAGCAGCGGGTGCTGAACCTGGCCGGCTGGCAGCTCGACGCCCTGGTGCTGACGCCGCCCCGCCACTTCAACGGCAGCGTGGCGCTGCAGCTGCAGGCCACGGCCATCGAAGGCAGCACCGGTGAGCGGGCCACCGCCAGCCAGCTGCTGCTGGCCGAGTTCGAGGCCGTGGCCGATGCGCCCACGCTGGTGCTCAGCCCGCGTGACGTGGCGCTCAGCCGCGAACTGCTGGCCACCGGCTTCGAGAGCCCGGCCAATGCCAGCACCGCTGCCACCATCGTGGCCGGCCCGGTGCTGGAAGGCTGGACGGTGCGGCCCGCGGTGGCCGGCAAGACCGCGGCCTTCGAGGTGCAGGCCGCCGGCGACCGGGTGATGAGCCTGGCCGGCAACCTGGTCACCGTGCAGCCCATGGCCGACAACGGCCGGCAATGGCTGGTGCTGCGCAATGGCGGGCGCAGCCTGGCCTACCAGACGCTGGGCGTGGAACGCAGCATCGAGACCCTGGCCGGCGCCACCTACACGCTGAGCCTGGACTACGCCGGCGGCCTGGGCTTTGCGGCGGCCAACACGCTGATCGGCATCTATGTCGACGGCGTGCGCATCGGCGGCTACAGCGGCACCAGCCCGGCCACGGCGCTGAACTGGCAGGCGCTGAGCTTCCAGTTCAGCGGCAACGGGCAGGCCCGCCGGCTGGCCATCGTGCTGGAGGGTGGCGATGCCATCGCCTCGGGCACCACCGTGCCGCAGCGCTCGGCCATGATCGACGACATCCGCCTGGTCGAGACCCTGCCGGTGGGTGCCGGCCAGGTGTATGGCCTGGCGGGCGTGCCGATCGCGCTGCCGGTGGTGGCGGCCACGCTGGCCGAGGGTGTGGCCGGCGAGCAGCTGTCGCTGGCCCTGCTGGGCGGCGCGGATCTGCCGGTCGGCGCGCAGCTCAGCGATGGCACGCGCACCGCGGTGCTGGCGGCCGATGGGCGCATCGACCTGGCGGGCTGGGATCTGTCCCGTCTGGGCCTGGTCACGCCCACCGGCTACAGCGGCAGCTTCACGCTGACGCTGCAGGCGCGCAGCAGCGAGACCAGCAACGGCGCCAGCGCCACGGTCAGCCAGGACGTGCTGGTGCGCGTGCTGCCGGGCACGGCGGTGGCCACGCCGGTGGGGCTGAACCCCTTCGTCGTGGGCACGGCCGCGGCGCAGCAGCTCAGCCAGCAGGCCGGCGACGGCCGCGTGACGGCCCCCGCCGCCGCGGCGCTGGATCTGCTGGCCGAGGCACGTGGCGCGCTGGGCCTGCCCGAAGCCCCGGCCCTGCCACCCAAGACCGCGGCCGAGATCGCCCAGTCCGAGGCCGAACGCGCCCGCGCCCAGGGCGACGCCTGGCTGAAGGCGCTGGAGGAGCGGGCCAAGGCGCAGTGGCAGCAGCTGGTGGGGGGAAAATGAGGCCTTTGCGCACCCCATGAGCTACGTCGTCCACCTCTGGCAGCAGCCTGTGCCGGCCAGCCTGGCACAGGCCGAGGCCAGCTTGCGCAGCCTGCGCCAGCAACTGCGCTTCGAACCCGATCCCGGGGCCGGGCAATTGCTGGCCGCCATCGAGGCCGGCTTGCCGCCGGGCCATGCTGCCGACGACTGCTGGACCGAAACACCCGAGGCCGATGGCAGCCAAATGGTGCTCAGCCTCAGCCCGGTGGTGGCCGAGCTCGGCACGGTGCTGCCGGCCATCGAGGCCGCTGCACGCCAGTGCGGCTGGGTGCTGTTCGATCCGCAGGCTGGTGAGGTGCGGCTGCCGTCGGGGCAGGTGCTGGACCGGGCCGGGTCCACCCCGGCCGTGGCCGACATCGCGCCCTCACCGGATCTCGACACCTCGCCCGCGGCGCGCAAGACCTGGCTGCATCAGTCCCTGGGCCCGATCTTCACGCGCCACGGCTGGTGCACCACGCGCGGCGAGTTCTGCTTCTCCAAGAACATGCCCTTCGGCCGAGCCCGGGTGTACTCGCAGACCTCGCGCCAGACGCTGAACCATGCTGTGTGGCTGTCCCTGAAACTGCCCACGCGCCTGCAGCCGGCGCTGGACAGCGATGGCGGGCCCCACCTGCTCGTCGCCCTGCATCACCAGGCAGGCCGGCACGGCCTGCCGTTCAGCGTCGAGCCGCCGCCGGCGTTGCTGAAGACGCGCGTCGGCGACAACACGTACCAGTTGCCCTTTGGCAGTACCGAACAGGCCATGCGCCGACGCGATGAGCTGGCCGCGCTGTACGACGGACACGTGCTCGACTGGCTCGACACCCTGAACAGCCTGAACGATCTGGAGCACTGGGCCAACCGTGTGCCGGATGCCGACTGTCCGTTCGTCGGTCTGCGCCATCGCAACGACGGCCACCGCCTGCTCAACTACCATCCTGACCTGCTGCTGGCGGCAGCGGTGGAGGCCCCCGATTTCGAGCAGCGCGCGCGCGAACGTTTCGCGCTGTACGAGGCCGATGCCTTCGGCCGCAGTCTGCTGCCACAACTGCGCGCCCTGCTTGCCGTCTGCGGCCTGAACCTCTGAGTCCCTCCCCCCCATGCCCACCGATCCCACCGCCGCCACGCCCAACCCTCGCCGCCAGGCCGGCGACGCCGTGCTGCGCGCCATCGCCTATCTCAAGGCCGAAGCCCCGGAAGGCACGCCACAGCTGCCCGAGGCCTACCGCCACCTCGCTGACCAGTTGCCGGTCACCCAGCCGCTGGGCAATGGCCTGGTGGTGAGCTACCTGTACGACGACGGCGAGGTGTACGCCTACGTCCAGCAGCATCAGCTGGCCAGCCTGAACACCCGTCCCGAGGCGCTGCACGAGCTGGCGCTGATCAACCTGGGCCGCCATGCCAACGGCAAGCTGCGCATCTTTCACCATGGCGCCATCCACGGCGTGATGCTCGACCAGCAGTTCGAGGCCAGCGTGCTGCTGCTCGACGCGTTCTGGGAGGGTCCGGCCGCCCAGTACACGCCGCATGGCGCGGTGGCGGCCGTGCCCTCGCGCGGCGTGCTGCTGTTCTGTGATCGCCACTCGGCCCAGGGCATCGCCGAGCTGCGCGGCCACCTGGCCAAGGGCCTGGCCGCCGGCGGCATCGAGCTCAGCGCCGAGCTGTTCGCGCGCAATGCGCGCGGCGATTGGGCGGTGCTGCCCGATGGCACGGCTGCATAGCATCGGATCGGCATGGCGCAGGGGCCTGCCAGCCCCGTGCCCCCGGGATGTTCGCGCGCGCCGCGGCCCCCTAGCATGCTCCCCACAGGTGTGGGCCAGCTTCGCGCCCACGCCGTCACGACAACGTCATTCACCGAGAACCTCGCCATGCGCCCGCTGCCGTCCATGATTCCGCACCTCGGGGCTGCCACGCTCGCCGTCACCCTGGCCCTGGCACCGCTGGCCAGCCAGGCCGGGCAGATCACCGCCCGCTACGGTGCGCTGGATGGCCTGGGCATCGGCGTGGGCGATGGCGACGCCTTCGAGTTCCTCGACCTGCTGGGCCCCGAGCCCGACGGCACCAATGGCTGGACCTTCGGCGGCTTCAGCGCGCCGATCAGCAGCGCCTGGAGCGGCACGCTCACCGGCGCCAGCCTGCAGGTGTTTGCCGGCGGCTGGGGCTACAACGGCGCGGCCACGGTGTACCTGAACAACCAGCTGGTGGGCACGCTGAGCCTGGGCGAGGATGCCAACGGCGTCAACACCGCCCACCTGGACCAGTTCAACCTCGACGCCTTCCTGAGCCTGCTGACCGGGCAGGACCTGGTGGAACTGCGCGCCGACCCCGACGATGGCGGCGTGGTGGGCTATGTGCAGCTGAGCCTGCAAACCCAGACCGGTGGCGGCGGCACGGCGCCCGAGCCCGCCTCGGCCTGGCTGGTGGCTGCAGCGCTGGCGGCCGGTCTGCTGGCCCGGCGCCGCCACGGCTGAGCGTCTGCGCTGACGCGCCGTTCGCTGTCTTGCCGCATCCGGCTATTGGGCCGGCATGCGAGCATTGCCCCCGTGCTGTTCCCGCTGCGATCCACCCCGCCCACCCGCCCCGCGTGGCTGCCCCGCCTGGCGCCGCTGCTGGCCGGGCTGTGCATGGCCGCGGCCCAGGGCCAGACGCTGAGCGAGCTGCACGGGCGCATGCTGGCCGCCGATCCGGCGGTGCGCGCGGCCGAGGCCGCCTGGCGGGCCGCCGAGCAGCGCGTGGTCCAGGCGCGTGCGGCCTTCGGTCCCACGGCCACGGCCACGGTCAGCATGAACCAGACGCGCTACCGCGAGGAGCCCGTGAACGCGCTGCGGCCTTTCCATGCCGACCAGTACAGCGCCCAGGTCAGCCAGCCGCTGTGGCGGGGCACGTTGTTTCCGGCACTCGATGGCGCGCGCCTGCAGCGCGAGCAGGCCGGCCAGGCGCTGCAGCAGGCGCGCATCGAGGCCCGCCAGCGCCTGCTGGAGGCGCTGCTGGAGGTGTTCAAGGCCCGCGACGTGCTGGCCCATGCCGAGGCGCATCGCGCGGCGCTGCAGGCCCAGCTGGCGGTGGCACGGCGCAGCTTCCAGGTGGGCCGCGCCGCGGTGACCGAGCTGCGCGAGGCCGAGGCCCGGGTTGACCAGTCACGCGCCCAGCAGCTGGCCGCCGAAGCCGAGCTCGAGCTGCGCCAGCAGGTGCTGGCCGAGGTGGCGGCCGGCCCGGTGCCCGGGCCGCTGGCGCGGGCGCTGGCTGCCGATGCGCTGCCGCCGGCCCAGGCCGGTGGCGTGCAGGAATGGCTCAGCCAGGGCGAGCGCGACAGCCCGCAGCTGCTGCAGGCGCGCCTGGCGCTCGATGCCGCCGACACCGAGATCCGCAAGGCCGAGCTGGCCCACGCGCCCAGCGTGGACCTGAGCTACACCTGGTCGAAGTCCAACGACACCGGCACGGTCACCAGTGCGTTTGCGCGCCGCGGCGTCAGCTCGGCGGTGGGCGCCACGCTGACCGTGCCGCTGTTTGCCAGCGGCGCCACGCAGAGCAAGGTGGTCGAGGCCCAGGCGCTGCGCGACAAGGCGCGTGGCGAGCTCGACCTGGCGCGGCGCACGCTGGTGATCGGCGTGCGCCAGGCCTATGCGGCCAGCGTCTCGGCCATGGCCCAGGCCCAGGCCCTGGCGGTGGCCGAGCGCTCGCAGGCGTTGTCGGTGCGCGCCAACCAGCGTGGCTACGAGGTGGGTCTGAAGACCAATGCCGAGGTGCTGGAGGCGCAGGGCAAGCTGTTCGAGGCGCGGCGCGACTTCTCGCGCGCCCGCCACGATGCCTGGGCCCACCACTTCCGGCTGCGCGGCCTGGTCGGCCAGCTGGGCGATGCCGACATGCTGGCACTCGAGCAGTTGCTGCAGCCCCACGTGCCGGCGCGGGCACCCGCGGCCGGGGCCACGCCATGAACAGCCCGGGCCGTTCTGCCGTG
>CAYPDO010000001.1:0-5389 GCA_964409495.1 uncultured Bordetella sp. | reverse complement strand
GCGCGCCAGCGCGTGGCGCCCGACAGCCCGGTGGCCCTGGCCCGCGTGGCCGGCGGCGACTTGCTGGTGGCCACCCAGCTGATGCTGCCCGACGGCCGCCCCGGCACCGTGGGCGCGCGGCTGGCACCGCCGCACAACGACCGCAACCTGCAGCTGCTGCTGCTGTCGCTGGGCTGGCTGCAGCTCACGCTCAGCGCCGCCAGCCTGGCGCACAACCAGCGCGCGGCCACGCTGCTGCAGCTGCTGGGCCATGTGGGCGCGCAAACCGGCGCCCGCGCCGCGGCGCAGGACTGGATCAACCGCACCGCCGCCTGGGCGCGTGCACAGATGCCGCCGCAGGCCATGCTGGCGCTGAGCCTGTTCGAATGCCGCTTCGAGCGCGTGCACTGGTGGGTGGCGGCCGACACCAGCCATGCCGAGGCCGGATCGCCCGCGGTGATGGCGGCCAGCGAGGTGGCCCAGCGCGCCTTCGTCGAGGCCCGCACGCTCGACGACGCCGGCTACCGCGCACTGCCCCTGCTCGACCAGGGCGAGGTGGTGGCGGTGCTGGTGGCCCAGCATGGCCCGGCGCCGCTGCCCGAGGCCGCACGCCTGGTGCTCGACACCAGCGCCACCGCCGCCGAGCCTCTGCTGCGCCACTGGCGCGAAACCCAGCGGCCCTGGCCGGTGTTCACCTGGTTGGCGCTGCGGCGGGGCCTGGCGCGGCTGCGCGGCCCGGGCCACTGGGCCTGGAAGGCCGGCGCCGCGGCCATCGCGCTGGGCCTGGCCGCGCTGCTGCTGGTGCCGGTGGATGACCGCGTCACCGCCAACATCGTGATCGAGGGCCGCACGCGCCAGCTGGTCACCATGCCCTTCGAGGGCTTCATCCGCGAGGTGCTGGTGCGCCCCGGCGACCGCGTGCAGCGCCAGCAGCCGCTGCTGCGCCTGGACGACCGCGAGCTGCAGCTCGAAGCCGCCAAGCTGCGCGGCGAGCGTGACCAGGCCGCCGGCAAGCTGCGCCAGGCCATGGCCGAGCGCGATGCCGCCGCCGTGGCCCTGGCCAGCGCCGAGCTGCAGGGCGCCGAAGGGCAGCTCGCGCTCACCGAGGCCCGGCTGGCGCGCACCACGCTGCTGGCGCCGCTGGACGGCCTGGTGGTCAGCGGCGACTGGTCGCAGCAGATCGGTGCGCCGCTTGAGCTGGGCAAGGAGGTGTTCGAGATCGCCTCGGCCGATGGCTGGCGCGTGGTGCTGCACATCCCCGAGCACGACATCGCGCGCGTGCGCAGCGGCCAGCGCGGCGTGCTGCGCCTGGCCGGCCAGCCGCAGCAGGGGCACGATTTCGAGCTCAGCCGCATCACCGCCACCGCCAGCGTGCAGGATGGCGCCAACGGCTTTCGTGCCGAGGCCAGCTGGCTGGGCGCCACGCCGGCGCTCAGCCCCGGCATGCAGGGCGTGGCCAAGATCAGCGTGGGCCGCGCGAACCTGCTGACGATCTGGACGCGCAGCTCGGCCGACTGGCTGCGCATGAAGCTCTGGACCTATTGGATCTGAAAGGCCCGGCGCAGCGTGCAGGCCCTGTTGTCCGAGCACTGGCATGCCGTCCGCGGCCTGCGCCCGCGCCTGCGCGACGGCGTGCAGCCGCTGCACCGGCGCCTGCGCCAGCGCGCCTGGGTGCTGCTGAGCGATCCGGTGACCCAGCGCTTTCACCGCATGACGCCCGAGGTGTGGCGCGTGATCGCGCTGTGCGACGGCCAGCGCACGCTGGATGAGGTGTGGCAGACCGCCTGCGCCCAGGCCGACGAGGGCGGCGCCACGATCTCGCAGCACGAGCTGGTGCAGCTGGTCTCCGCCCTGCATGCCAATGACCTGCTGCAGACCCAGGTCTCGCCCGATGCCGGCGAGGTGTTCGAGCGCTACCAGCGCCAGCGCCGCGCCAAGCGCAAGCAGAACTGGCTCAACCTGATGAGCCTGCGCCTGCCGCTGGGCCATCCCGAGGCCTGGTTTGCGCGCCATGCCGGCTGGGCGCATGCGCTGTTCAGGCCCTGGGTGGGCCTGGCCTGGCTGGCCCTGGTGCTGCCGGCCGTGGTGCTGGCGGCGCAGCACTGGCAGGCGCTCACCGAGAACCTGTCCGACCGCGTGCTCTCGGCCGGCAACCTGGCCCTGCTGTGGCTGGTGTACCCGGTGGTCAAGACCGTGCACGAGCTGGCCCACGGCCTGGCCGTCAAGGCCTGGGGCGGCACGGTGCGCGAGGTGGGGCTGATCTTCATCCTGTTCTCGCCGGTTCCCTATGTCGACGCCAGCGCGTCCTACCGCTTCCCGTCGAAATGGGCGCGCGCCCAGGTGGCGGCGGCCGGCATCATGGCCGAGCTGGCGCTGGGCGCGCTGGCGGTCTACCTGTGGCTGCTGGCCGAGCCGGGCCTGATCACCGCGCTGGCCTACAACGTGATCCTGATCGCCGGCGTGTCCACGGTGCTGGTCAACGGCAACCCGCTGATGCGCTACGACGGCTACTTCATCGCCACCGATCTGCTGGAGATGCCCAACCTGGCCCAGCGCGCCCAGGCCTGGTGGGTGTACCTGTCGGACCGCTGGCTGTTCGGCGCACGCGATGCCGAGCCGCCGCTGGCCGCGCACGGCGAGCGCTGGATCCTCACGCTGTACGGCGCGGTGGCGCCGCTGTACCGGCTGCTGATCACCGTGGGCCTGATCTGGTTCGTGGCCGGTGAGTACCTGCTGGTCGGCGCGGTGATGGCCCTGATGGCCGCCTGGCAGGCCCTGGTGATGCCCTTCTGGAAGGCCTGGAAGCACCTGGACGAAGGCAGCTCGCTGGCCCGCCGCCGCGGCCTGGCCAAGCGCCGCAGCCTGGTGCTGGCGCTGGCCCTGCTGGGCGTGCTGGCGCTGCTGCCGCTGCCGTTCTACTCGGTGCACCAGGGCGTGGTGTGGCTGCCCGACGAGGCCCTGGTGCGCGCCGAAAGCGCCGGGCAGATCGTGCAGGCCGAGGCCCGGCCCGGCCAGCGCGTGGCCGCCGGGGCGCCGCTGCTGCGCCTGGAAAACCTGCCGCTGCAGGCCGAGCTGGCCACCGCCAGCGCCGCGCTGGCCCAGACCGAGGCGCAGCTGCGCCGCGCCGAGGTGGACGAGCCGGCACGCGCCGGGCCGCTGCGCAGCGAGCTGGCCGCGCGCCAGGCGCGCCAGCAGCAGGCCGCGGCGCGCGTGGCCGCGCTGCAGCTGCAGGCTGGCCGCGCCGGCACCTGGGTGCCCGCGGCACCCACCGAGCTGGTCGGCCGCGCCGTCCAGCGCGGCGAGGTGCTGGGCTACCTGGTCGACGGCGCCACCGACCGCGTGCGTGTGGCCATCCCGCAGGAAGACGCCGATCTGGTGAAGACCCGGCTGCGCGCGGTGCAGGTGCGCGCGCTGCACAGCCCGCGCCAGGCGCTGGACGCGCGCGTGCGCCGCGAGGTGCCGGGCGGCGGTTTCGAGCTGGTGTCGGCCGCGCTGGGCTCCACGGCCGGCGGCGAGATCGCCGTCGATCCGGCGCGCGAAGGCGGCACGCACAGCCTGCGCCGCGTGTTCGACATCGAGCTGCAGCTGGCCGCGCCCTCGCCGTCGGCGGTGTTCGGCGACCGCGTGCAGGTGCGCTTCGACCTCGGCCCCACGCCGCTGGCCGCGCAGTGGCTGCTGCGCCTGCGCCAGGCCTTCCTGGCCCGCCTGAATGTCTGAGGCCGGTGCCCTCGCTGCGCCGCCGCAGGCCGCACCGCTTGCGGCACCGCGCCCACCGGCCGATCTGCGCTGGCTGCGCCGCCTGGCCGGCCCGGGCTTTCGCCGCGCCGACACGCTGCGCGACGAGCGCGCCGATGCACGCGACGGCGCCTTCGAGCGCGCGCTGCGCGACCTGCCCGGCTGGCTGCCGGTGCGCACCGAGCCGGCCGCGGCCATTGCCGCGCTGGCGGCCGCCATCGATGCGCTGGGCCTGCGTGCCGCGGCCGATGAACAACTGGTGCAGCGCATGGCCGAGGCCATGCACGCGCTGCGCCATCCCGGCGCCACCGCGGCCGCCGACACCGCGCTGACGCAGGCCCTGGCCTGCGCCGGCGAGGCCGCGCGCCGCACGCTCGGCCTGTGGCCGCACCCGGTGCAGTTTGCCGGCGCGCGGGTGCTGATCCGCGGCCAGCTGGCCGAGATGCGCACCGGCGAAGGCAATACCCTGGTGGCCGGCCTGGCGGCCACGGTGATGGCGGCCAGCGGCGCCCAGGTGCACGTGGTCAGCACCAACGACTACCTGGCGCGCCGCGACTGCGAGGAGATGGCGCCGCTGTTCGCCTTCTTCGGCCTGGCCGGCGGCCATGTCATCGGCGACATGGCGCCCGACCAGCGCCGCCAGGCCTACGCCCACCCGGTGTGTTATGTGAGCGGCAAGGAACTGGTGTTCGACTACCTGAAGGACCGCCTGGCCGGCCATGGCCTGCTGCCGGCGCGCGTGGCCGGCCTGCAGGGCTTTGTGCGCGGCGAGGCGGCATCGCCGCCGCTGATCCCGGCGCTGCACTTCGCCATCGTCGACGAGGCCGACAGCGTGTTGATCGACGAGGCGCGCACGCCGATGATCCTGTCGCGCGAGGCGCCGGGCCTGCACGAGCCGGCGCTGCTGGCCTGGGCCATGGCCAGCGCGCGCGGCCTGCAGCCCGGCGCGCATTACCGGCTGTCGCTGGCGGCGCGCGAGGTCGAGCTGCTGCCCGCCGCGCTGGCGGCCTGCCCGCCGCTGCCCGCGGGCGTGCGCGCGATGTGGCAGTCGCGTCCCTGGCGCACCCAGCTGCTGCGCCAGGCGCTCACCGCGCTGCACCTGTTCCAGCGTGACCAGCACTACATCCTGGCCGAGGGCAAGGTGCAGATCGTCGACGAGTCCACCGGCCGCGTGATGCCCGACCGCGCCTGGGAGCAGGGCCTGCACCAGCTGATCGAAACCAAGGAAGGCGTGGCGCTGACCGCCGGGCGCGACACACTGGCGCGCATGACCTTCCAGCGCTTCTTCCGCCGCTACTGGCTGCTGGCCGGCCTGACCGGCACCGGCGCCGAGGCCGCGCGCGAGCTGTGGGGCGTGTACCGGCTGCGTGTGCGCCGCCTGCCCACGCACCGGCCGGTGGCCCGCCGCACCCTGCCAGCGCGCTGCCTGCCCGATGCCGCCGCCAAGTGGCAGGCGGTGGCCGACGACGCGCTGGCCGCCGCCGCGCGCGGCCAGGCGGTGCTGGTGGGCACGCGCAGCGTCGAGGCCTCCGAGGCCGCGGCCGCGGTGTTTGCCGCGCGCGGCGTGGCGGCGGTGGTGCTCAACGCCCGCCAGGACGCTGAAGAAGCCGCCATCGTGGCCCGCGCCGGCGAGCCGGGCCGCATCACCATCGCCACCAACCTGGCCGGCCGTGGC